>JBOGFE010000175.1:0-11262 GCA_050741935.1 Acidimicrobiia bacterium
GAATTCCGTGACCGACCCGGCCGGCGGGCCCCAGATCCCCCGCCCCCCCCTGGTCCGGCTGGGAGCTCCGGCTCCATGGCTGCGGCTGGCGCCGGCGGAGCGGACGCTGCGCCTGGCCGACATCCGCCGCGTGTGCGCCACCCTTCCCCCCCCGAGGCGTTCCCGGGTGGCGGTCCCGGGGATGCGCCAGGCGGCCGTCCTCGTCCCCCTCTTCGAGGAGGACGGCGCTGCCCGGGTGGTGCTCACCAAGCGCCCCGACACCATGCCCTCGCACCGCGGCGACGTCGCCTTCCCCGGCGGGAAGGTCCATCCGGATGTGGACCGGAGCCTGGTGGAGGCGGCCCTGCGGGAAGCGCACGAGGAGGTCGGGCTGCGGCCCGAGGCCGTCGAGGTGGTGGCCGAGCTCGACACCCTCTCGACCGTCACCACCCGGTTCGTCATCTCCCCCTTCGTGGGGGTCCTGGCGGCCCGGCCCGAGCTGGTGGCCGATCAACGGGAAGTGGTGCGGGTGTTCGACGTGGCCCTGGCCGACCTCCTGGAAGACGGGGTGCACCGGGAGGAGCTGTGGGGCGCCGGTCCCCTGGCCCGGGCCGTCCATTTTTTCGAGCTGCCCGGGGTCGGGGATGACCCCGAGGGAGGAGCGGAATGCATCTGGGGTGCGACGGCCCGGATCCTGGCGGAGTTCCTGACTGCGCTAACCGCCGGTCGGTGAGGCGCCACCGCTATTGTTCGCCCTCAAGGGCGTTGGGCGTGGGGACCTTCGGGTCCCCAGGAGGCGGAGGGTGGGCATGGAAGTAGAGATCGGGATCGGCAAGTCCGGGCGTCGCGCCTACGGGTTGGACGACATCGCCATCGTCCCCAGCCGGCGCACGAGGGACCCGGAGGACGTCGACATCTCCTGGGAGCTCGACGCCTTCCGGTTCGAGCTCCCGCTCATGGCCTCGGCCATGGACGGTGCCGTCTCCCCGGCCACGGCAGCCGAGATCGGCCGCCTCGGCGGTCTGCCCGTCCTCAACCTCGAGGGGCTGTGGACCCGCTACGAGAACCCCGACCCGCTCTTCGAGGAGATCGCCGATCTACCCCCGGAGAAGGCGACGCTGCGCATGCAGCAGATCTACGCCGAGCCGATCAAGGACGAGCTGATCGGCGCCCGCATCCGGGAGCTGAAGGCGTCGGGGATCGTGGCCAGCGCCTCCCTCACCCCCCAGCGCACCGAGCGCTATGCCGCCGCCGTGCTCGAAGCCGAGCTCGACGTGCTCGTCATCCAGGGGACCGTCGTGTCCGCCGAGCACGTGTCCAAGACGGTGACCCCCCTCAACCTGAAGAAGTTCATCCGGGCCTTCGACATCCCCGTCATCGTCGGGGGCTGCGCCTCGTACTCCACCGCTCTGCACCTCATGCGCACGGGGGCCGTCGGCGTCCTCGTCGGTGTGGGTCCGGGCCAGGCCTGCACGAGCCGGGGTGTGCTCGGCATCGGCGTCCCCCAGGCCACCGCCATCGCCGACGCCGCCGGGGCCCGTATGCGCCATCTGGACGAGACCGGCGTCTACGTCCATGTCATCGCCGACGGCGGGATGCGCACCGGAGGCGACATCGCCAAGGCCATCGCTTGCGGGGCCGACGCCGTGATGGTGGGCTCGCCCCTGTCGTCGGCCTACGAGGCACCGGGCCGGGGCTACCACTGGGGGATGGCCACCTTCCATCCCAGCCTGCCCCGGGGGGCCCGGGTGGAAGTGGGCCAGAAGGGCACCATGGCCGAGATCCTGGTCGGCCCGGCGCATGAGAACGACGGCACCCTCAACCTCTTCGGCGCCTTGCGCACGTCCATGGCCACCTGTGGCTACGAGACGGTCAAGGAGTTCCAGAAGGCCGAGGTGATGGTGGCCCCCGCCCTCAAGACGGAAGGCAAATCCCTCCAACGCAGCCAGGGCATCGGCATGGGGCGCTGAATGACCGTGCCGCTCGTGTCTCGCGCTGGTGGGGCAGGGGCCCCCACCAGCACATGGCGGGCGTGTTCCGAAGGAACCGGGTGCCCGTCATCATGAACACAGACACCGTCCTCGTCGTCGATTTCGGGGCCCAGTACGCCCAGCTGATCGCCCGCCGGGTGCGGGAGGCCAACGTCTACTCCGAGATCGTCCCCCGGGACATGCCGGTGGCCGACATGCTGGCCCGCCGGCCCAAGGGGATCATCCTCTCCGGCGGCCCCGCCTCGGTCCACGTGGACGGGGCGCCGTCCATCGACCCGTCCATCTACGACGCCCCCCCGCCCGTCCTCGGCATCTGCTACGGCAGCCAGCTCATCGCCCAGCAGCTGGGCGGTGAAGTGCGCCGCACGGGCACCGGCGAGTACGGGCGCACCCCGCTCACGGTCAAGGGCTCCTCGGTGCTCTTCGGGAGCCTTCCCGCCACCCAGGAGGTGTGGATGAGCCACGGCGACTCGATCGTGGCCGCCCCGCCGGGTTTCCGGGTCACGGCCTCGACGCCGGGCGCCCCGGTGGCCGCCCTCGACCATCCCGAGCGGGGCATCTACGGCGTCCAGTTCCACCCCGAGGTGATCCACACCCCCCGGGGCATGGAGATCCTCAAGCACTTCCTCTACGACGTCTGCGACGCCCGGCCCAACTGGACCCGGGTGTCCATCATCGAGCAGGCCGTCGAGGACATCCAGGCCCGGGTGGGCCCCGACCAGATCATCTGCGGCCTGTCCGGCGGGGTCGACTCGGCCGTGGCCGCCGCCCTGGTCCACAAGGCCGTCGGCGACCAGCTCACCTGCGTGTTCGTCGACACCGGCCTGCTCCGCGAGGGCGAGGCCGACCAGGTGGAGGAGACCTTCCGGCGCCAGTTCAACGTCGACCTGGTGCACGTGAAGGCCGCCGACCGGTTCCTGTCCGTCCTGGCCGGGGTCACCGACCCCGAGGCCAAGCGCCGCGCCATCGGCGAGACCTTCATCCGCGTCTTCGAGGAGACGGCCCGGGACCTGGCCGGCGACGGTGAGAGCTCCCGGTTCCTGGTCCAGGGCACCCTGTACCCCGACGTTATCGAGTCGGGCACGCGGGACGCGGCCAAGATCAAGAGCCACCACAACGTGGGCGGCCTCCCCGAGGACATGGACTTCGAGCTGGTCGAGCCGCTGCGCCTCCTGTTCAAGGACGAGGTGCGGGCGGTGGGCGAGGAGCTCGGCCTGCCCGAGGACATCGTGTGGCGCCAGCCCTTCCCCGGGCCCGGCCTGGCCGTCCGCATCATCGGTGAGGTGACGGCCGAGCGCCTGGAGGTCCTGCGCCGGGCCGACGCCGTGGTGGTGGACGAGGTCAAGCGGGCCGGCCTGTACCGGAAGCTGTGGCAGAGCTTCGCCGTGCTCCCCGCCATCCGCTCGGTGGGGGTCATGGGGGACGAGCGCACCTACGCCTACCCGGTGGTGGTCCGGGCGGTCACCTCCGACGACGCCATGACCGCCGACTGGGCCCGCCTGCCCCACGACCTCCTGGAGCGGATCTCCTCCCGGCTCATCAACGAGGTCCCCGGCGTCAACCGGGTGGCCTACGACATCACCTCCAAGCCCCCCGGCACCATCGAGTGGGAGTGACGTCGTAACGGTTACGGTCCTGGTCAGAGGCGCCGCGGTCAGCGAGTGGCCCGATCTTCGTAGCGCTCCCGGGCCGCTTGGCGCGAGGTGCCGAGCGCCATCGCGATCCGACCCCAGGACCGGCCTCGTTCCCGGGCGGCCCGCACGGTCGCTTCAAGGTGCGCCTGCGCAGCAGCGACGTTGGCAACCCCTTCGGCCACCGCTCGCAGATCGCTGATGTCTTCGGCCGGGGTGGTCTCGGGGTCGAGTTGGTCGAGCCACGCCTCGGCCTCGGCGGCGGACTGCTCGAGCTGCTTACGGGTGCGGGGCATGGGCATCACGCCTTCAGAGATAGCGATAGAACTTCTGGCGAAGAGCGTCGGCATGGATGACGACCGGGTCGTCGTCGGGGTCGAGCACGACGATCTCGAGCAGACGACCGTCGCGGTCGGCGCCAATGATGAGAACACGGTCCAAACCCGGGACGGCCCGAAGGGCGTTCTGGGTGGCGTGGAGGATGTCTTCGTCGGAGACGCCGTGTTTACGGGCGCTCTCGGCGATCTCCACGCTGACAGGTTACCTTGTCGATCTCGTGCGCGTCAAGGTAACCTGCCGTGCAGTGACCATCCTGGGACGGGGAGAGCTCAGGCCCTCCCCGGTTCGAGGCGGTGAACGGGTCCCAAGCTTGTCGATGGCGGCCGGTCGAATCTCCGTACCAGTACGGTGGACACCCTTCCGACGGCCTCCTAGCGTCCCGGGGACGAGGGACGAGGGACAAGGGGGTCGGCCATGACGGCGGTCGTGAACACCGACGGGACGGCGGTCGACGAGGCCCTGGTCAAGGAGTTCGGGAACGGCCTCCACGGCGAGCTCATCCGCCCCGGGGATGCCGCCTACGACGAGGCCCGCAAGGTCTGGAACGGCATGATCGACCGGCGCCCGGGGCTCATCGCCCGCTGTGCCGACAGCCCTGACGTGGCCCGGGCGGTGAACTTCGGCCGGGACCACGAGCTGCTCGTCGCCGTCCGGGGCGGCGGCCACAGCTTCCCCGGGCTCTCCATCTGCGACGGGGGCATGCTCATCGACCTCGCTCCGATGAAGGCCATCACCGTCGATGCCGAGACGCGGCGCGCCCGAGCGGGGGCGGGCGCCCTGTGGGGCGAGCTGGACCGGGCGACCCAGTCCGCGGGCCTGGCTGTGACCGGCGGCATGATCTCCCACACCGGGATCGCCGGGCTCACCCTGGGTGGCGGCATCGGCTGGCTGATGCGCAAGCACGGGCTGGTGTGCGACAACCTCGTCGCCGCCGACATCGTCACCGCCGACGGCCGGCTCCTGACCGCGTCGGCCACCGAGAATCCCGATCTCTTCTGGGGTCTCCGGGGCGGCGGCGGGAACTTCGGCGTGGCCACTTCCTTCGACTACCAGCTCCACCCGCTGGGGCCGGTGTTCGGAGGGCTGGTCGCCTATCCGCTGTCGGAGGCGGGATCGGTCCTGGGGTCCTTCCGGGACCTCGTCCCCCTTCCCGACGAGCTCGGCACCGCGGTCGCCTTCCTCACCTCACCCGAGGGCCATCCGGCGGTGGGGATCGGTATCTGCTACTCCGGCGATCCGAGCCGGGCCGAGGCGGTGGTCCAGCCGCTCCGCACCTTCGGCACCCCCGCCATGGACCAGCTCGGGCCGATGCCGTATCCCGAGTTGCAGTCGATGCTCGACGCCCTGGCCGAGCCCGGGAACCGCTACTACGTCCGGGCCAACTTCTTCGGCGAGATCAGTGACGGCCTGGTCGAGGTGCTCCAGGAGCGCTACCTCCAGGTGCCGTCACCCCTCACCCTGATCCTGCTGATGCCCCTGGGCGGAGCGGTCGGCCGGGTGGCCCCGGAGGCGACGGCCTTCGCCCACCGCCAAGCCCCCTTCCACTTCGAGATCTTCTCGGGTTGGACGGACCCCGCCGACGACGACAAGAACATGGGTTGGCTGCGGGACACCTGGGACACGGCCCTGCCCTTCCTGGGCCGGGGCGTGTACGTCAACAACCTGGACCGGGGAGAGGGTGAGGACCGGGTCCGGGAGGCCTACGGCTCCGCCACCTACGACCGGCTGGCCGCCCTGAAGAGTCGCTATGACCCGACCAACCTCTTCCGGCTCAACCAGAACATCAAGCCTGCCGCCAGCCGGGGTTAGGGGGATGCCGTGATCGACCTCACGGCGTTCGCCCTCTCGTAGCGATGATCGCCGGCATCTGATTTTCTGGAGCCGCGACGGCGGCGGCGCAGTGACGTTCCTCTTCACCGATATCGAGGCCAGCACGCGCGCCGTCCTGTGCGTGCCGGGGGTTTCGATCCCGGCCTCCTGGGCCGGCTTGTCGACCGTTCCTGGGTCACCATCGAGCCGGGACCCGAACCCGGTACCGCCTCCTGGAGACCACCCGGCAGTACGCCGGCGAGAAGCTGTCCGCGTCGGGCGAGGAGGGCAAGGTCCGCCAGCATCACGCCGAGCACTTCGCCCGCGTCGGCAGCTTCTCGCCGGACCGCCCTCTGCGACCGCCCTCGTGGATGGCCCGGGTCGACACCGACCAGGACAACCTCCGCGCCGCCCTGGAATGGCTCTCCAAGGCCGGAGAGGTCGAGGCCTGCCTGCAGGTGGCGTCCGGGCTTTCCCGTTTCTGGGGCCTGACGGGGCGCGTGCTGGAAGGGCGGGCCTGGCTCGAACGGGCCCTGGATCAGGCGGGGGAGACGCGCAGCAACGGGATGGTCGGGCACCGTCCCCGTGGGGGTCTGTCCGGCGATCCTGGCGGCCTCCTCCACCTGGCTCACCCAGTGGGAGCAGTAGGCCCGCACCACGCCGTCGTGCGCGGTCCCCACCACCTGGACGCCCTTGATCATCTGGCCGATGGCTCGTTTGGTCACGGGATCGATCACTGATGCCAAGCTTGGCTCTGTTTATGGCTCTTCGCCTGACGGCTCATCGCGGCGCGGCCGGGGGCCCCAGCCCCAGCCGACAGTCCCTGCTCCGCAGGTCCTGATGCGAGCCCTCGTGCAGCGGGTCGCGTGGGCCAGGGTGACGGTCGACGGGGAGGCGGCGGGCGAGATCGGCCCCGGGCTGTGCGTCTTCGTGGGGGTCACCCATTCGGACTCCGAGGCCACCGCCGACAAGCTGGCCGGCCGGCTCTGGACACTGCGGGTCTTCGACGACGAGCGCGGATTCATGAACCGTCCCATCGCCGAGTCGGGCGGTGAGCTCCTGGTGGTGAGCCAGTTCACCCTCTACGGCGACACCCGCAAGGGGCGCCGGCCGTCGTGGGCGGCGGCCGCCCGCCCCGAGCACGCCGAACCCCTCGTGGAGCGCTTGGTGGAAGCACTGCGGGGCCTCGGTGCCACCGTCGCCACCGGCCGGTTCGCCGCCCACATGCACGTCGAATTGCTGAACGATGGGCCGGTTACGGTCACGCTCGAGGCTTGACAGAGCGGCCGCTCAGCGTGGCAAAGTTGCCCATTGAGATCGGCGGAACGTGGGGGTCCCGGGCGCTGGGGAGGCCAGGCCGCTACCCTAAAACGGACGTCCACACAGGAGCGTGGTGACTTCTCTGACGGATGGATCCGCCAGCTTCCTTTCAAGCTGCTTGTGCAGCCGGAAGGGCCAGTCCAGCCCGGAGTATGTTGCGCGCCGCGTTGACGTCGGCGTGGGCCTGGCGTCCACACGCCAGGCAGGCGAAGAGGGTGCCGTGGCGGTTCCCCGGGTCGACGTGGCGGCAGTGAGCGCACGTCTGGGAGGTGTGCCGGGGGTTCACCCTGATCAGCGACCGGCCAGCTTCTTCCGCTTTGCCGGTGAGGATCGAGGCGAACTGGGCCCAGCCCGCGTCGAGGATCGAACGGTTGAGGCCGCGCTTGGCGGCGACGTTGATGCCCGGCGCGTCCACGGTGCCGGACGCCGAGCGGGACATGTTCTTGACGGCGAGGTCTTCGATGACGATGAGGGCATGGTCGTTGACGAGGCGGCGGGCGGTCTGGTGGTGGAAGTCGTTGCGCTGGTTGGCGACCTTGCGGTGCCGGTTGGCGACGACCTGGCGGGCAGCCAGCTGGTTGTTGGAGCCCCGCTGCTTGCGGGCGAGGACCTGCTGCGCCCGGGTGAGCCGTTCGGCGCCCTTCCGTCCGTGGCGGGGGTTGTCGATCAGGGCGCCATCGCTGGTGGCAGCGAACACGCTGATCCCGACATCGATGCCGACGGCCGCGCCGGTCGCCGGCCGCGGCTTCGCCGGGACGTCGTCACAGGACAGGATCAGGAACCAGTGCCGTCCTTGCCGCTTCACGGAGATCGTCTTGACGATCCCTTCGACGGGGCGGTGGGCGGTCAGCTTCACAGTGCCGACGCCCTGGAGGTAGACCTGGCGGTGCTCGGGCTTCCAGCGGCAGCCGTCACCGTCCTTGGGCCATTCGACGGAGTCGAACCGGTCCCGGGGCTTGAACCGGGGGAACCCGGCGGGCTGGCCCGCCGCCACCCGCCGGAAAAACCCCTCGAACGCCTTGTTGAGGCGGCGCAGCGTGGCCTGCTGGGAGGAGAACGACCAGCGGGCCTGCTCGAAGCACTCCTTCCTGATCTTCTTCAGCTGGGCGGACTGGGCGCCATAGGAGACGCGTTCCCGGTTCCACTTCCAGGTGCCACGGCGGTTGTCGAGCGCGGCGTTGTACAGCTCGCGGTGAGCACGCAGACAGTCGTCCAGCGCTACGTGCTGCCGGACGGTGGGACGCAACCGGAACTTGTAGGCCCGTCTCACCGCTCGCCCTGCTCCGCCCTGGTGGTCTGCCCGTCGATGTACGTGCGGATCGTGGCCTCCGAGACTCGACCCACCGAGGCCACGAAGTTGCGGTACTTCGGTCGCCAGACGATGTGCCAGCCGATGCTGTGCACGGCCCCGGCGCTGCGGTGGTACTCGGACAGCGAACCCACACCCAGAAGTATGCAGGCGGGGTGTGTCCAGAACGCCGGAGCGCGACCCGCGCCTCCGATTCTCCTGACGGCTGAAGCCGCCAGTCCCCTCGGAGGATTTTGATGGAACGCATCGACTCGTGCCACAGCATCTGGCTCTTCGATACGGATCGCATGCGCTTTCGGCGAATCCCCAAAGGCACGGATGTCGACACCCCGGCGTTGGAGAGTGACTGGGAGCCGTATTACGGGCTGGAGGTCGCCCCCGAATCCGGAGCTTTCGCCGTCGCGCTGAACGAGAGCCGGACCCGTCTGCTGCGCTCCTGGCGCCACACCAACCCCTGCGAGCACTGCGGGTCGCCGGCCGAGGTGGACATCACCGGCGAAGTGTCGCTGCTGCCCAGCGACCAGTAGGCGCCGGTCACCCTCCGCCGTCGGGTCGTACCGTGCGCATCGCCCGCCCCGGCCCCTCCTGCCGCCGGCACTAACGTGCCGGCGATGCCCCCGCCGGCCGAGGTGCGAGAGATCGTTCTCGACGGGTCACCGCTGTCCGTGGCCGACGTCGTCGCCGTCGCCCGGGGCGGCGCCCGGGTGGAGGTCGGCGCCGGCGTCGCCGCCCGCATGGCTCCCGCCCGCAGCCTGGTGGAGCGGATCGTGAGCGAAGGAGCCACGGTCTACGGGATCACCACCGGTTTCGGCGCCCTGGCCTCGGTGCGGGTGTCGCCGGCCGAGGCCCGCCAGCTCCAGCAGTCGCTGGTGCTCTCGCACGCCGCCGGGATGGGCGCCGCCATCGAGCCCGAGGTGGTCCGGGCCATGATGCTGTTGCGGGCCCGGACCCTGGCCGCCGGGGTGTCGGGGGTGCGCCCGGTGCTGGTCGAGGGGCTGGTCGCCCTGCTGGGGGCCGGGATCACCCCGGTCGTTCCCGAGCTCGGCAGCCTGGGGGCGTCGGGAGACCTCGCTCCCCTGGCCCATGTCGGGGCGGTGCTCTGCGGGGAGGGGGAGGCGCTCGACGCCGGCGGGCACCCCATGACCGGCTCCGAGGCGCTGGCCACCGCCGGGCTCGCCCCCGTCGTGCTCGAGGCCAAGGAGGGCCTGTCGCTGCTCAACGGCACCGAAGGGATGCTGGCCCACCTCTGCCTGGCCGTGGCCGACCTGGACCGCCTCCTGCGGACGGCCGATGTGGCCTGCGCCATGACCGTCGAGGCCCTGCTCGGCACCGACGCCGCCTACGCCCCCGAGCTGCACGAGCTGCGACCCCATCCCGGCCAGATCCGAAGCGCCGCCAACCTCCGCCGGCTGCTGGCCGGCTCGGCCATCGTGGCCAGCCACGCCCCGGGGGCCCCGGCCGACACCTCCGGCCGTCCGGGTGATCACGCCGTCCAGGACGCCTACTCGCTGCGCTGCGCCCCCCAGGTGCACGGCGCGGCCCGTGACGTCGTCGACTACGCCCGGAGTGTGGTCGAGCGGGAGCTGGCGTCGGTCACCGACAACCCGGTGGTGCTCGTCGGTGCCGGCGCCGACGGCCGGGTGGAGTCGACCGGCAACTTCCACGGCCAGCCCCTGGCCTTCGCCGCCGACTTCTGTGCCATCGCCCTGGCCGACCTCGCCGCCATCTCCGAGCGGCGCACCGACCGGCTGATGGACCCGGCCCGGTCCGAGGGCCTGCCCGCCTTCCTGGCTGTCGACGCCGGGGTGAACTCGGGCTTCATGCTCGCCCACTACACGGCCGCCGCCGCCGTGAACCGGCTGCGCACGGGGGCCACCCCGGCGTCGGTCGACTCCATCTCCACCAGCGGCGGGCAGGAGGACCACGTCTCCATGGGCTGGAACGCGGCCCGGAAGCTGTTCGGCTCGCTGCGCGACGCCGCCCGGGTGCTGGCCGTCGAGATCCTCTGCGCCGCCCAGGCCCTGGAGCTGCGGGAGCTGTCGCCCTCGCCGGAGACCCAGGCGGTGCTCCTGCGACTGCGGGTTGACGTGCCGCCCTTACCCGTCGACCGCTTCCTGGCCCCCGATCTCGCCGCCGCCGAACGTCTGGTCTGGGGAGGCGACCTCCTGCCCGACTGGCTGGGATAGTCGTAGTCTCCCCGCCATACGGCCGGGCGTGGGGCAGGGGCCCCACGCTCTGGAGGAGCCGGGCGCAGGGACCCGGCGGGGAGGAGAACATGGCGGAGGAGGCGCCCGGTCGTCGCTGCCGGGGCTGGTTGCAGGAGGCGGCGTTGCGCTGCCTGGAGAACAACCTCCACCCCGATGTGGCCGAGGATCCCGAGCGGCTCATCGTCTACGGCGGGCGGGGCAAGGCCGCCCGGGACCATGCCTCCCTGGCCGCCATCCGCTCGACGCTCGTCGACCTGGCTGACGACGAGACGCTGCTCGTCCAGTCGGGCAAGCCGGTGGGCGTGTTCCCCACCCATCCCTTCGCCCCCCGGGTGCTGATCGCCAACTCGCTGCTCGTCCCCGAGTGGGCCACCTGGGAGGAGTTCTGGCGCCTCGAGGCCCTCGGGCTCACCATGTACGGCCAGATGACCGCCGGGTCGTGGATCTACATCGGGACCCAGGGGATCGTGCAGGGCACCTACCAGACGTTCCTGGCCCTGGCCGCCAAGCGCTTCGGCGGCACGCTGGCCGGCCGGGTGGTGCTGACCGCCGGGCTCGGCGGCATGGGTGGGGCCCAGCCCCTGGCCGTGACGATGAATGGCGGCGTGGCGTTGTGCATCGAGGTCGACCCCGCCCGGCTCCGGCGCCGGCTCGACACCGGCTGGCTCGACGAGGAG
>JBOGFE010000176.1:0-6691 GCA_050741935.1 Acidimicrobiia bacterium
AGGCACCGTGACCTCGCCGCCTCCAGGCTGCGCCCCTGATCCTCTGGGTTCCGAGCTACAGGTAGAAGAACCCCCAGTCGCTCGGCAGGCCGAAGAGCACCTTGCCGCAGGACTCGTACCGGCTGAGCGAGGCGAAAGCGTGCTGGGAGATGGTGCGGCCGTCACGGTAGAGCTGCTGGAACCGGTGCTCCTGGCGGATGGCGGAGGTGCCGGCGGTGTCATGGACGAGATTGACCACCCTCGAACCCGCCTCGAGCGCGTTGCAGGCTGCGAGCTGAACCTCGACGCCTTCTTCGAGGGTCGGCTTCATCCCCGCCAGTGCCGTCCGGTGGAGGCGGTCGACCGTCTGGTGGAGATAGGCCCGGGCGGAGCCGATGGTGGCTTGGGCCCGAGCCACGTTGGCCTGGGCGACGTCCCGGTTCCGCAGGCTCCGGTCGGTGTAGTTGGGGCTCTTCTCGCTGGCCAGCCGGATGAGCTCGTCGATGGCGGCCTGTCCGATCCCCAGTGCCACCGAGCCCAGGCAGCTGAAGCTCGTCCACGGGAAGGTGCTGTAGAGCGGGGTCCTGAAGGGCCCGGATCGCTCCACGCCGACCGGGCTCATGATCCACGTGCGGCGCTCAGGGACGAAGACGTCGCGCACGCTGATGTCGTGGCTCCCGGTGCCCCGCATCCCCATCGTGTGCCACGTGTCGATGATCTCCGCCTCCTCCGGCGGGAAGAAGACCACCATCATCACCGGTGAGCCGTCGGGACCGGTTCGAGGTTCACCGCTGTCGACGACCACGGTCATGCCGGTCAGGCACTGGGCGTAGTGGCAGGTGCTGGCGAACGCCCACCGGCCCGTCACCCGGTACCCGCCCTCCACCGGCGTCGCCTGCCCGGGCGGGAACCAGGCGCCGGCCACCGGTCGGCCGGGATCGCCGTAGGCCTCCTTCGCACCCTCGGCGGGGAGGATCACCCCGAAGAGGTCGATACCGCCCTGGTTGGCAACCGCCCACCCCACGGAGGGCTCGATCCGGCTGATCTCCTCGAAGATCCTGAGCGCGGTCACCGGGTCGCACTCCAAGCCACCCAGCTCCGCCGGCTTGAAGATGCCCCACAGGCCGGCGGCGCGCAGCGCATCGAACACCTCGGGCGCCATGCGCCGGTTCTCCTCCTGCCACGCCCGCCGCTCGGCGATGACCGGCTCAACCTGACGGACCCTCTCCATCAGGGCGGCCTCGGCAGTTTCCGTCATTGCATCGACCTGAGGTTGTGCTGGCCTCATCGTTCGTCCTCCATCTCCCTGGCCCGGTTCATTGGCCGGTGGCCTCGTGGCGGTGACGGAGACGGTACGAATCGCCCGTTGCAGTTTCGTTGCTGCGGCCCGTACGGCAGCATGGAGCGCGGTGGCGGGGATCGAGGTCCAGTTGTTGGGGCGCTTCCTGGTCCGCCGCTCCGGCGAGGAAGTGCCGGCGGCGAGCTTCGGCGGCCGGTTGGTGCGCGTCCTCATCCGGCTGCTCGTCACCCGCAGGGGGAGCTTCGTGTCGCGCGACGTGCTGGCCGAGGCGCTCTGGCCGGAGCGGGTGCCGGCCGACCCCGGCGCCAACCTGCGGGTGCTCGTCCGGCGGGCCCGCGCCGCCCTGGGCGATGACCTGATCGTCACCGGGCCGGGCGGGTACTCGTTCGCCGCCGGGGCCGGCTGCGAGGTGGACACGGAGATCTTCCTGGCCCGGGTGCAGGCGGGTCAGGATCAGTTCGACGCCGGTCACGCCGGGGCCGCGCTGCGCGACTTCCGGGCGGCGGTGGACCTGTGGGGCGAACCGCTGGCCGAGGACGCCTACGAGGATTGGGCGCAGGACGTCCGGGGCTCGTTGGGGCGGGCCTATGTCCAGGCGCTGGAAGGCGGAGCCGAGGCGGCACTGTCGGTGCGCGACCCCGGGCAGGCCGTGGCCCTGGCCGAGCGGGCGGTCAGCCGGGAGCCTCTCAGCGAGACGGCCGTGGTCCTCCTGGCCCGGGCCTTGGCCGCCGCCGGCAATCCGGTCGCCGCCCTGCGGGCCATCGACTCGCTGCGCCGGCGCCTGGTGGAGGAGGTCGGGTTCCCACCGTCGGCCGAGGTGCTGGCCCTGGAGACCCGGCTCCAGCGGGGCGAGCTGGTGGGCGCAACCACGACGCGCCCGGTCGTGCCGGCGGCCCGGGTTGCCTTCGAGGGGTTGACCTTCGTGGGCCGGGAGGCCGAGCTCCAGCAGGTGTCGAGTGCCCTCCGCGGTGCGGAGCCGGGCACCGTGCTGGTGGCGGGATCGGCCGGGGCGGGCAAGTCCCGCCTGCTGGCCGAGGTGGTCGGGCAGTCGGACCTTCCCGTCATCGCCGTCCGGGCCTTCCTCCCGGAGCGGAACGAGCCCTGGGGGCTGGCCCGGGCGATCCTGCGGGAGGCGCTGGCTCTGGATCTCGAGGCGGCCCGGGCGATCCCCGACCGGGCGGCGCAGGCCCTGGTCGGCGTGGTCCCCGAGCTGGAGGAGCTGCGACCCATCGGCAGCGGCCCGGTCGACCCGGAGAGCCGCCGGGCGCTGGCGCTGGAGGCGGGGACCAGGGTCCTGGGGGCGGCGGTGGGCAAGGGCGCCCTGGTCGTGGTCGACGACCTGCAGTGGGCTGACGCCACCAGCCTCGGGCTCCTCGGGCTCGCCGCCCGGCGGGTCCCCGAAGCCGGCCTGCTCGTCGCCTACCGGCCGGAGGAGGTGGCCGTCGACGGCCCGGTGGAGCACTTCCTGGACGACATCCGCTCCGTCCGGGCCCAGGTCGTCGAGGTCCCGGTCGGGCCGCTGGCCCGGGAGGCGATCGCGGCCCTCTTCGCCGACGCCGAGTTGGTGGCGGCCGTCGCCGATGAGACCGATTGCAGCCCACTGGCCGTGGCCGAGACGGTCCGCGGCCTGAGCGTCGAAGGGACGATCGAACTCGATGCGCGGGGCCGGTGGGCGCCCTGCCGGCCCGACGCCGGCGGCCGCGCCCGCGAGGTCGCCCGCTCCGGCGAGCGGCAGGCCATCGCCACCCGGGCCGAGCGCCAGCCGGCGGACCGGAGGGAGCTGCTCCGGCTGGTGGCGCTCGTGGGCCGCGAGACGCCGGCACGGATCTTCACCCGGGCCACGGGAACCGCCGAGGCGCACGTCCTCGACGGACTCAACGCCCTGGCCCGGAGCGGCCTCGCCCGGTTGGGAGACGGCGGATGGGCGCCGGCCCACGATCTCATCGGCGAGGTGGTGGCCGAGCGCCTCGACCGGGCCGAGGGTGGCCGGCTCCACCAGTTGCTGGCCCGCGCCCTCCAAGCCGAGGGCGGGGATCCGGCCGAGATTGCCCGGCACCTGGAAGGAGCCGGTGACCGGGCGGCCGCCGCCGGCGCCTTCTCCGAAGCCGCCCATCAACGTCTGCTGCAGTACGCCGGGGACGAAGCCGGCGAGCTTGCCGACGCCGGCCTGGAGCTCGAGCCTCATCCCGCGCTCCGGGCCGGGCTGCTCCGCACCCGGGCGGAAGCCCGGGCCCTGAGGGGCGACCTGGTCGCAGCCCGCGATGACCTGCGCGCCGCTCTGCCATCGCTTCCACGGGGCCCGGAGCGCTCCCGGGCCCTGGCCCGGATCGCCGAGATCACTTCCGCCCTGGACGACTTCGTCCAGGCGGGGGAGGTGATCGAACTGGCGCTGGCCGAGGCCGGCGACGACCGCCGGGCGAGGGCGGAGGCTCTCGCCATTGCCGCCTTCCTCGACGTGAACCGGACCGAGATCGAGGCGGGCGAGGCCCGGGCGGCGGAGGCGCTCGTCCTCTTCGAGGAGCTCGGGGAGCCCGCCGGCGTCGCCAGCGTCGTCGACCTGCGGGCCATGGCCGCCTTCTTCCGGGGACGTCTCACCGAGGCCGCAGTGCTGTTCGAGCGCGCCGCCCGCCTCTACCGGGACACGGGCCAGCTGATGAAGGTCGGCTTGCCCCACGTGATGCGGGGACGGATCTTGATGGTCGGCGGTCGGCTCGAGGAGGCCTTGGAGGACGCCGAGGCGGCGCTCGACCTCGAGCGGTCCCTGGGCCAGACCGAAGGCGAGGCGACCGCCCTCTATGTCCGGACCGAGGTGCTCTGCCTCCTGGGAAAGGCCGACGAGGCGTGGACGGACGCCCGGGCCGGGCTGGCCCTGGGCCAGGCATCCGGACATCGGGAGTCGATCTCCATGAATCTCCGGGCGGTGGCCACCTGCCGCCGGGCGACCGGCGACCTCGACGGCGCCGAGGCCGCCCTCCGCCAGTCGCTCGAGGTCGCGGCCGGGCACCCCCTCCAGTTGCACGTCACCGCCGCGGTCCTCGCCTCATTGCTCGTCGAACGGGGACACCTCGACGAGGCGGAGCGGTACGCCAACCAGGCCCTCGGCGGTGGGATCGGGATCCCGAAGTTCGAGAGCCGCCTGGTCCTGGCCGAGGTGGCCCTGGCCCGGGGTGATCCCGACGCCGAGCGTCTGGCCGGCGAGGCGCTGTCCCTGGCCGACGCCGGCGGCTACGTGCTCAGCCCCGCCCGCCGGCGCCTCGAGGCCAAGGTCCCGCGCCGGCCGAACGCCCCGGCCATCGACTGAAGTCCGGGAGCCCAGAATCCCTCTGGGTCCGCCGTCACGGAAGTGCGGGTTCCACGAGGGGCCGTGCGGTGTCGTTCACGAAGGCCTTCAGGATGGCCCAGTGCTCGGAGTTCGGCGTCGTGAGGGAGGTGTTGGCGACGAGGAGCCAACCGTCGCCGTCGAAAGCGAGGAAGAGGGGGAGGTCGTAGGGGATCTCCTGCTTGGCGTTGTCCGCCGGAGAGGGGAAGCGCAGCGCTTCGGTGCCGTCGGCGGCGAGGACGAGGATCTGGTTGGTGAGAGAACTGAGCGGGGCCGGCAGGAAGGTGTTGCCCAAGGCGACGTAGAGCTTCCCGGAGACGCCGAACGCGAGTCCGACGGGGCAGGCGCCGGGGGACACCCGGTGCACTTCGGTGAGCTGGTCCGGCCGCGGCCGGTCGAGCGGCAGGCGGTAGATCACGCCGTGGGCGGCGCCGTCGGGATGCCCGGAGGCGCACTGGGTGAAGTAGAGGTCCCGGCCCGTGGGGCCGAGCCGGGCCGCCGCCACTCCCACGGGGTAGCCCTGCAGCCGGGTGTCGACGAACCACGGTTCGGCTTCGCCCCCACCGGGAGGGACCCGCCAGATGCCGGGGAAGTTGATGTCGGAGAGGTAGGCGTTGCCGGCGGCATCGAAGGCGATGTCGATCGGCATGGTCCCGGCGGGCCAGGGGGCGTGGACGTGGCCGTCCCCGTGGGTGGGGATGGTGGCGTAGACCTCCCAGGTACGGCTCCCGGCCGGGCGATGGCCATCGGTCGTGCGCAGGACCCGCCCGTTCATGTCCACGGCGTAGAGGCGTCCCCGGCCGTCTCGTGCCAGGCCGGCCAGCGCCATCACGACCGACCCCGGCCGCCGGACGTGCATGGTGTCATCCGTCCGCTCCTCACCGGTACGACGGTCCAGGGCCCACACCGGCCAGTCCTCGACGTCGGGCTCCATGAACGCGCCGGAGGCGGTCCAGACGGTGTCCCCGTCCACCGCGATCCCATGGGGCTGGCCGGGATAGGGGATCCGGGCGAAGACCCTCGTCTCTCCCAGCGCCGGTAGGCCGTTGGCGACGACGGCCGGAGGGAAGGCGGAGGACAGCCACCCGGCCAGGACGATGACAACGAAGAGCTTGCTTGGAGATCCCACGTTGGCGGTTGGTCTAGCCATCGGAGTTCTTGTCCTCGAAGAAGCCGGTCGAGTCCGGCGTCGGTCCCTCCATCCGGTCGTCCTCATGGCCGGGGACACCCGTGTAGGTGTCCTTCCCGCCGTCGTCGATGAGGACGCCGACGCCAGCGGTTCCGCCCCAGCCCTGGGAGCCGTGGATGGTGACGATCGGATAGAAGGGCTGCTTGACGAGCGGTGCGCCGTGGTAGCGGTCGGCGCCGCCGAGGTCCTCGAGGATCCCGTAGCTGCCGGGCGTCTCAGCGGTGCCCTGCATCTGGCGGGGCAGGTTGTCGCACAGGCCGGTGTCGTCCACCACGCCGCCGGCGCCGGGGCGCTGGAAGGGGGCGGTCGGGTCGAGGGGAGCGGCGGTGTAGTAGTCGTAGGCGTCGTCGCCGGTGTCGTCCCGGAGGATGCCGACGCCCGACTCGAGGCCGTAGCCCTGCGAGTTCCGCAGCGCCGTATAGGTGTCGTCGCCGGCCTCGTCCCGGAGGATCCCGACGCCGGCGAAGTGGCCGGAGCCGAGGGCGAGGGTCTTGCCCGCGTAGTGGTCGTCGCCGGCGCCGTCGACGAGGATCCCAACGCCGATCAGGGAGGCGCCAATGGTGGCGATGCGCCGGACCACCGGATCGGCGGTGCAGAAGCCGTCATCGGCCGGGTCGGGTGCCTCGAAGGCGCCGTAGGTGTCGTTGCCGGCGCCGTCGATCAGCAGGGCCACCGCGGAGACACATTCGGTCCCGCCTGCGGGAGCCGGGTAGTCGAGCCCGGCGGTGTGGCAACCGCGGGCCGGTTCCTTCCTGACGGCGACAGAACCGGCCGGCCCGCGTTGGACGTCGAGCAGATTGCCGCCGGCGTTGTTGAGGTACATGTCGTCGCCCCCCTCGTCGACGAGCAGGGCGTAGTCGTGCAGGTAGTGGTCGTTGGACGGGCCCGGCGTATAGCGCAGGAC
>JBOGFE010000177.1:0-5207 GCA_050741935.1 Acidimicrobiia bacterium
TCGTCGACGAGCCGACCTCGGGCCTGGACCCCGAGGAGCGCATCCGCTTCCGCACCCTGCTGTCCCAGCTCGCCGAACGCCGCACGGTGCTGCTGTCCACCCACATCGTCGACGACGTCGCGCAGACCTGCACCGAGGTTGCCGTCCTCGGACAGGGCAGGCTCATCTACCGCGGGACCGTCGGCGACCTCACCGAGCGGGCGCGCGGACAGGTGTGGTCGCTGGTCAGCGGCCAGGCCCCGCCGATCGGCACGGTGGTGGCGGCGCTCCCACACGACGGCGCGACCCGCTACCGCATCGTGGCCGCTACCCGGCCGGCCGCCGGCGCCGAACCCGTCCCGCCCACCCTCGAAGACGGCTACGTCGCGCTGGCGCAGCAGCACCGCCTCACCACCGCCGGCACCACCGTGTAGGCGGCCGCGACCCCAGGGGCGTCCCCGCCGGCGGGCCGGGCGCCCGTCGACGATCGCCGCGCCCGCGATGCCCGCGCCGACGGGCACGAACAGCACGTCGCGCTCGCCACGGGCGGCGCCGAGGGTCGCCTCGGCCAGCGCGCCGGCGCGGGCGTCGGGCCCTTCAGTCGTCGAGGACCGCCAGGTCGAGGTGGCGGAGGCGGTCGGGGTCGGCGAGGAGGTCGATCCCGACGATCCTGCCGCCGGCGATCGTGAAGCCGAGCACCACGCGTGGCCGCCCGCCCGGCGCCCACACGGCCGCCGGGACCCCGTCGACCAGCGCCGGTCGTGCGGCCCGGGCGCGCCCGGCGAAGGTCTCGGCCACGGCAGCCGCACCGCGGACCTCCCTGGCCACGCCCATCCGCACGGCGGCGGGGTCGGCCCGGAGCACGACGTCGGGGTCGAGCACCGCCAGCAGCGCGCCGAAGTCGCCGCCGCGCGAGGCGGCCAGGAAGGCGTCGACGACGGCCCGCTGGCGGGTCAGGTCGGTGTCGGGGGGCGCCGAGCCCTGCACCCGGCGGCGGGCGCGGCTGGCGAGCTGCCTGACCGCCGCCGGGGAGCGGCCCACGATGGGGGCGATCTCGTCGAAGGGCACGGCGAAGAGGTCGTGGAGCACGAAGGCGAGACGCTCGGCGGGGGCGAGCGTGTCGAGGACCACGAGCAGGGCCAGGCCGACGGAGTCGGCCAGGAGCGCCTCGTGCTCGGGGTCGTCTCCCCCCGGTCCGCCAGGGGCCGGGTCGGGCACGCGGGCGCCCACCGGCTCCTCCCGCCGGGCCGTGCGCGAGCGCAGCATGTCCAGGCACACCCGCCCGACGACGGTGGTCAGCCACCCGCCCAGGTTCTCGACGCCGCCGGTGCCGGCCCGGCTGAAGCGGAGCCAGGCCTCCTGGACCGCGTCGTCGGCCTCGCTGCCCGAACCGAGCATGCGGTAGGCCACCGCCCGCAGGTGCCCGCGGTGGGCCTCGAACTGCTCCGTCCGCCAGTCGTGCTCGTCCACCGGTCACATTCCCCCGTCGCCGTCCGTCATAGCACTGACGAACGAAACCCCGCCGGTGTGACCAGGAGGAAGCAGGGATGAACCCGCACGTCAGTGTGATCACGCTCGGAGTCAGCGACCTGAACCGGGCCCGGCAGTTCTACACCGAGGGCCTGGGCTGGCCGACCCACCAGGACTATGACCAGTGGGTCTCCTTCAACCTCGGTGACGGCTCGTCGGTGCTCGGGCTCATCCCCTGGGAGATGCTGGCCGACGACGCCGGCGTGGCCCCCGACGGCAGCGGCTTCCGGGGCATCACCCTCTCCTACATCGTCCACTCCGAGGAGCGGGTGGCGGAGATCCTGGCCGAGGCGGAACGGGCCGGCGGGAAGATCGTCAAGCCCGCCATGAGCGCGCCCTGGGGCGGGTGCAGCGGCTACTTCACCGACCCCGACGGCTATCTCTGGAAGGTGGCGTCCGGCGCCGGTCCCCAGCCCTACGCCGAGTAGCGCCGGAGGCGGCGGCCGGTGCCCGGCTTCAGAACCGGGGTGTGATCCGCAGGACGGTCTCGGCGCCGGAACCGGATTCGGCGAAGCTCTGGTCGGGTTCGTGGACGAACTCCAGGAGCAGCTCGGTGCGCTCCCGGGCGTCGACGACCCATTCAGGATCATGGGGCGGCTCCCGCTCCGCCCCGGTGGCGAGCAGGTCCTGATAACCGATCTTCCCGCCCGGCAGCGGGCCGGCGTAGTACTCGTTCATGGCCGCGATGACCTCTTCGAGCTCGGCCATGGCGGTGAGGTACCGGGTCCAGCGGTGTTGTTCGAAGTCGAAGCCCAGGGCCAGCTCCCGGGCCGCATCCTGGCCCCGCCGGGCGAGGCCCTTCACGACCTCCTCGTCCATCTGGAGGTTCATGCCGCCTTCGCCCTCGTTGAGGCGCACCTCGGCGACGCGGTCCCGGAACCCGGGGAGGTCGGACTGGGCGTTGTCCGCCCAGTACTGCATGGTGTCGAGGATCGATCCGACGAACGTGCCGACGTTCTTGATCTCCTTGACCCGCGGCGGCCGGGGGTCCTCGCCGCCGTAGTAGACGTCGGGCCCCCCGCCGACGGGGTAGGGCCGCAGGTCGAGAGCGAAGGTGGGGCGGCTCGGCCAGAGCTTGTCGAAGAAGTGAACCGGGAAGTTGGACGTGATCCCCCCGTCGGAGAACCAGCACTTCAGGGGCTTCGCCGGGGGCTCGTCCGGGGGCGCTTCGGGGAGCGAGTAGAGCGGAACGGCGCTGATGAGCCCGGGGAAGCTGAGGCTGAGACGGGCGGCCAGGACGACGGGGATGTCGTCGGCCCCGGGCAGGAGGTAGAGCGCGTCCCCCTCGGGGGTGCACACCGGCTCGCCGTTGCGCCTGAGGGCCCCGCCCTTGGCCTTGAGATGATCGACGATCGCTTCGGGGAAGTACTTCTTCAGCTGCTTGGGCACGAAGGCGAAGCTCTGCCCGGAGAAGGGGAAGTTCATCGGGCGGCCGTGGGTCAGGTCCGTTGTCATCACCTGCAGGTTGATGTTGATGGCGTCAGGACGGTTGATGTCCTCAGGTGTGGGCTTCGTCAGGTGTCCGAAGGTGAGGGGGGTGTCCTCCACATTGGCCACCCAGTCGATGCGGGCCGCCAGCCAGTCCGTCAGGTAGCCGGGGTCTTCGGTGCCGGATGTGTCCGGACGTTCGTTCGGGGAGACGGATCGGGGTCGCGAGCCCCGGCTGGCGGTGTGATCGGAGCCCAGGCAGATTCCGAATCCCTGCTCGCCGAGGCTCCGCCAGGTCCTCATGCCCTCGAGATAGAGGCTCCGTGCCGCGGCCAGTACCACTGCGACGCCCAGGAAGACGAGCCCGCGGGCGGCCAGCAGCAGTCCGTCCCCGAACCCTTTCGGGGCGTTCCAGGCGAGGGCGCCGAGGGCGAGGGCGAGGGGGATCAGGGTGGTCAGGAAGGCGCCCTGCTGGGCGCGGATCAGCCTGGTCAGGACCCGCCAGATCTTGGCGCTGAGCTTGTTCTCCAGCTTGGGATCGACCGCGGCCATGAGCGCGGCGTGGGCGGTTCCGGTGTCCGGCCCCGGCTTGAACAGCTTGGGGAGGACCGGTCCGATCTCGTCGGGCAACATGGCCAGGCGCTGGAACCCGCCGTCGTCACGCCCGTACTCCGCCGCCGCGATCATCACGGCCGCGATCGCACCCGCCGAGCTACCGCCGAGACTCCGGAAGCGGTAGGTCCGGGCCAGCTGGCAGGCCGCCAGCGGGTAGACGACGCCGCTGGTGATCCCTCCCTTCATCACCAGGTCGCATTCGTCCGTGAGCTGCTTCCGGGTGGGGTACCGCACCTTGGTCAGGTCGGGTTCGCGTTGGGGGGTGGCGGCTTCACCGGCGAGGGCGTCGGCCATCATGTTCAGCTCCTCTTGCATGAGAGGGTCATCGAGGTAGTGCGAATGTCCCAGGGGCGGCCCGTCCTGGACGGCGCCGGTCAGGATCGGAGGATCGTCGAGGCAGACCTGGGCCAGGAGCACACCGTCGGGCGGCTCGGCGTCACCCAGGAGCGGAGCGGAGATCGGGTCGGTGGCCCGGAAGTAGTTGCGGGCGGCAGGCCGTAACGGTGGGCCGCCCGTGTCGCGCCGGGTCAGACCGCGCAGGATCGCCCGGACCTGCGCCGGGCCGAACTGGGCCGGGAACAGCCGGGCGTAGTAGGCGCCGATGGGGCTGCCGTAGGTCACCAGGCCGATCCGGCCGGCGGTGGGGCCGAGTTGGGCGACGGTGGCCAGGGCGAGCACCGAGCCCTGGCTGTGCCCGCACAGCATGACCCGGCCGTCGCCGGTGAGCTCCTCGATCCGCTCCCGGAGCTCGGGCACCGCCCGCTCGGCGTAGCAGGGTGGGGCGAGTGGATGCACGGCCCGGGGCCAGAAGGTGGCCAGATCCCAGACGATGGACGTCCGGCGGCGCCGCTCCGGGTTCCGGACCGACCGCCAGATCAGTCCGGCCGCCGCCGGCGGCACGAGCGACAGCAGGTAGGAGGATGCGGCGGCCAGGGGGGAGGGGACGGGGGCCGAGAAGGTGACCTCGAGCGGACGGGCGATGTCCCGCCACCAGAGCCCGACCACGAGGGCCGTCATCCCGCCGGCCAGGGCGGATCCGATCCAACGGTCGCTCCCTCGGGCCATGGCGGCGAGGGCCCGGGCCGAGAGGACCCTCCCGGCCCACCGGAGCCGGAGGTGGTCGGCCACCCCTTCGGGCCCGTCGTAGCGAAGGACCAGGGCCCGGGCGGTGGCGTCCTCGGAGGGACGGAGGCGCCGGCGGACGACGACGATCAGGGCGCTCAGGCCGATGACGACCAGCCAGATCAGGGCGCCGGCGGCCAGCCAGTCGAAGGTGGTGGGGTACCCGACGAGCTCCTGGCCGGCGTCGGGGCCGAGACGCCCCAACGTCTCGGCCCGGGGCGTGCCCACCCGGTCGGCCACGACCTTGGTGGTCGAGGCCCAGGCGCCGAGGACCATGATCACGCCGACGAATCCGAGCAGGGCGGGTCCGAGGCCGAGGAGGGCCGGCGCCGGTTCGGCCTTCCGCCTGGCCCACGCCGCCGGAAGGCACACGACCAGGCCGGCGACGAGGAGCCCGGCCAGGGCCCGCATCAACACGATGCTGCCGTGGTACAGGCCGGGCAGGGCGCCTCCCGCCGGCGGCGCCGCCGGGGCCGACCAGGCTGCCGCGCCGACCGCCACCAGGGCGGCGATGGCCACCACCGGCAGTGCCC
>JBOGFE010000178.1:0-5654 GCA_050741935.1 Acidimicrobiia bacterium
CCGGCGTAGGCGGGGTTGCGGAGCATGCCCCAGATGGTGGAGCGGTCCCACCGGGCCTTGCCCGTCGAGGTCGGTATCCCCTCGGCCGCCAGCCATCGGACCAGATCGGCCATCGACACGTTGTCCTCGACGTAGCGGCGGAACAGTTCTCGCACCACCTGAGCCTGGTCTTCGACGATCTCGTAGCGGGCCTCGGCGTCGTCGCTGCGGCGCACATATCGGTATCCGTAGGGGGCGCCACCCAACACGTTGATGACCCCGGCCCGGGCCCGATGGGTCTTGCCCCGCCGGGTCCGCTCCGCGATCTGGGCCCGTTCATTATGCCGAGCCCGCGATTATGCCGAGCGCCGAGCTGAGCCTCAGGGTGGGTGGACTGGATCGACGGATTGAGTCGGCATAATCACAGGGCTTCGAGAAAGGCGAGGAGCGCGTCGGGGGGCCGGTAGCGGCCGGGTGGGACGTGTCGCGGTTTGGTGCGGGCGAGAGCACGTTCCTTGATGGAGAGATCCCCATGGACGTAAAGGTCGGTCGTCCGAACGGATTCATGGCCCAGCCAGAGAGCGATCACGGTCTGGTCGATTCCGGCTCGAAGGAGTTGGACGGCGCAAGTGTGACGGAGGACATGGGGGCTGGGCCTCTTGCCGCGGAGGCTGGGACAGGCTTCTGCGGCGATGGCGGCGTACTTGGCCACGAGGTGTTCGACGGCGTCGCGGCTGAGTGGTCCGCCCCGGTTGGTGACGAACAGCGGGTCGAGTGGTTCGCCTCTGCGTTCTTTCATCCAGGCTTGCAGCACGGTCACCGCGTGCGCCGTCAACGGGGTGACCCGCTCTTTTCGGCCTTTGCCACGGCAGCGGACGTGGGCGCCGCTTCCCAGGCGCACGTCCTGGCATTGCAACCCGGTCAGTTCGGAGACGCGCAGTCCGGTTTCGATGGCAAGGACCAGCAGGGCGTGGTCGCGCCGACCGATCCAGCGGGACCGGTCGGGACTGGCCAGGAGAGTGTCGATCTCCTCCTCGGTCAAGAACTGGACCACGGAACGGTCGGTTCGCTTGGGTGGGATGGCGAGGACTCGCTGGATGAGCGCGGCGTGCTGGGGGTGGCAGAAGGCGGCGTAGCGGAACAGGGAGTGGACCGCGGCCAGTCGGGCGTTGCGGGTGCGCACCGCGTTGGCCCGCTGGGTTTCCAGGTAGTCCAAGAAGGCGCCGATGAGCGCAGCGTCGAGGTCTTCCAGCATCAGCTGGCAGGGCGGTCTGCCGGTCTGCTGGGAGGCGAATCCCAACAGCAGCCGGAAGGTGTCCCGGTAGGAGGCCACGGTGTTGGGACTGGCCCGACGCTGGCCGATCAGTCGTTCGGTGAAGAACGCTTCCAGGGTGGGGGCGAGCAGGGTCACGGCCGCCACCTCCTGTGGTGGTCGACACGGGCCGCGGCCAGCGCCAGCAGCTCAGGGGCCGATGACACATACCAGTACGTAAATGAGGGATGAGCGTGCCCGACGTAGGTCGACAGAGCGGGGAGGCGGGCGGCCACATCATCCCCGGCCCGATACCAGTCGATCAGCGTGACCACGACCATGCGGTGCCGGAAGTCATGGAGGCGAGGCCGGCATCGAAGCGAGCGGGGCTGGAGGCCCGCGACTCGCACCAGGTGCCGGAAGGTCGTGCCGACGTTGCCGTAGGCCAGCCGTGTGCCGGCCGTGGAGACGAACAACGCCGCGGTCTTGGGTCGCGGCCAGTGCTGGTCGCGCACGTCGATGTAGCAGCCGAGCGCGGCGACGGTGGTCTGATGCAGCGGCAGGAGGCGGGTGTCGCCGAACTTGGCGTTGCGCACCAGCAGGCACCGGCCTGGCCGGTCCAGGTCGTCTCGGTCCAAGGCGAGGAGCTCCCCGATCCTCATGCCCGTGGTGGCCAAGAGGCCGATGAGTGTCCGATAGGTGGCTCTGCGCAGCGGGAAGCGGAGCGTTTCGGCGGCCGTCATCAGCGCCCCGATCTCCGCCTCGGTGTAGAGGTAGGGGTTGGCCCGGGGTCGCTTTCTGGGCAGCAGGTCCGCGGGCGGGACCTCGGTGGCCGGATCGAGGGCTTGCAGGTAGGAGGCGAAACCTCGGGCGATCGACAGCCGGATCGCCCACTCGTCGGGCTTGCCTTCCACGGCCGTGGCCCAGTCCAGGGCCAGTCGAGTGGTCAGCGTCAGCGCCCCGACCGATTCGAGGTAGCCCACCAGGTCGGGCAGCAGCCGGCCGTGGCGTTCCAGCTTGAAGCCCAACGCCCGACGAACCCTGAGGTAATCCTCGACGGTCTGGCGCAGCCCGCTCATGGCGTCGCTCCCGGCCAGGGGCGGACGACGTGCTCCAGGGCGGCCCGGTCCACTTTGGCATACAGGGACGTGGTGAACGCGCTCCGCTGGCGGAGGAGCTCGCCGATCTCGGCCAGCGACCCGCCGCGGCGAAGCGTTTCACACGCGCTGGTCCGTCGCAGCCGGTGGGCCCCCACCACGGGGAGGCCGGCCCGGCGGCAGGCGGCGCGCACGACGTTGGTGACGCCGTCCCCCGTCAAACCCACGGTCGGTGCGTACACCCGCAGAAACAGGTGCCGATCCTGAACTCGGGGACGGCCTCGGCGCAGATAGCCGGTCAGGGCTTGACCCACGTCGACCGGCAGCGGTAACTGCTCGTGGCGGTCTCCTTTGCCCTTGACGAGGATCTCGCCTCGCCGCCAGTCGATGTCGTCGAGCGCCAAGGCGGCCACCTCGCCAGCCCGTAGCCCCAGGCGCACCAGCACGACCAAGATGGCGTAGTCGCGCCGGCCGGTCGCGGTCCGCCGATCGCAACTGCGCAACAGCCGAACCACCGCCCCGGCGCTCAAGCCTTGTGGCAGCGACCGCTGCCGCCACGGGGCAACCGCCGGCACAGCACCGACCAGCGGGGTGGCCGTCAGACCCTCCACGTGCACGAACCGCAGCAGCGACCGCAAGGCCATGATCAGGGTCCTGGCCGAACCGGCACTGCGCCGACCGCACTCCTCGAGCACGAAGCGGCAGACGTCGCCAGCCGTGACCGTCAACAAATCGAGTTCGCCGGCACCAGAAACCCAGGACAGGAAAAGGCGGGCGAAGCGTACGTAGTAGCGCACCGTGCCCGGCGCCAGGCTTCGCTCACCGAGCAGGTAGGTGCAGTAGTTCTCGAGCAGTTCGTCCACCGGCGTTCGCGCCGACAACGGAGCAACCTCGGGTTCGGGGACGACGCCCACTTCGTGCAGATACCTGAGCAACGGCCGCAGCCCCCGCACCGACAAGAAGTGACGTTTGTAACCGGCCGCGCGCCGAGCCAACACGAACCGAGCGACGTGCTCCGGCAACAGCTCCTCCGCCAACATGCCCTCTGATGTCATCCACCGGCTCAGGTGCGCCACCAGTTTCAACTGATTGACCGCCGATGACGGTGCGTAACCCTGCCCGGCGAGGTCAGCGCAGAAACCCTCGGCATACGGCCCCAGCGGTCCTGTCACCCGAACCCGGGACGGATCTTTCACGATGGCCTCCTCTCCACGGATCTCCTCGATCCGGGACAGAAGGCTCCTCACACGGCCGCGATTATGCTGACTCGCTCCGCACCCTCACGTCCGTGGCCAGGCCAAACATCCTCGCTTCAAGCGCCGCCCGGCATAATCGCGGGCTCGGCATAACGAACGGGCCAAGATCGCCGAGCGGAACCGCCGGGGGAAGCTGTGGCGAGCTCGAGCCGGGGAAGCGGTGCAGTGGCAAGCCCCCTATGGCTACCGTCGCCTTCCCCGCAGTGCCGCTGGCCCCGCCCACCTCGAGGTCCACGAACCGGAAGCGGCCGTGGTGCGGGTCATCTTCGATCACTACACCGCCGGGGCTCTGTCCATGCGCCAGATCACCCGCCGCCTGGCCGAGGACGGGATCGTCTCCCCCTCCGGCCGGGCGGTGTGGAACATCTCCACCCTCAGCGGCCTGCTCACCAACCGGGCCTACGTCGGCACCTGGTACTACAACCGTTCGGAGTCCATGCCCGCCACCGGGCCCACCCGCTCCGATCGGCGCCGGCCCCGCCCGGTCGAAGAGTGGATCCCCATCCCGGTGCCTCCCATCGTGACCGAAGACGTCTTCGATGCCGCCCAGGCGGTCAGCCGGGACAACTCCGCCTGGAGCCCCCGGCGGACTACTCCCGGCGCCTGGCTGCTCCGAGGGCTGGTCGTCTGCGGCGTCTGCGGCGTGCGGGTCAGCTGCCGGCAAATGAAGCCCAAGACCAAGATCCACCGCTACTACTGGTGCCAGAACCACGATCCGTTGCGCGCCGGAGGCGAAGACCGCCGCTGCCCCGAACGCCACATCCGAGCCGACGAACTCGACAACTTCGTCTTCGACCAGGTCCGCCAGACGCTGCTCCGCCCCGAGGTCCTCCTCACCGGCGAGAACGCCATCACTGCTGCCACCCCCACCCCCGACGACGAGCTCCTCGCCACCCAGCTCGGCCGGCTCCAGCGGCGCCTCGAACGCGCCGAAGGCGAACGACGCCGGCTCGTCGACCTCTACCAGAGCGGACTCATCGACATGGCCGAACTCACCCGTCGAGCCACCGACGTCGACGCCCGCCACCAACAACTCGAAGCAGAACGGGCCAGCCTGATCGAACGCCGATCCGAACTGGCCCAGGACAACCAGCTCCGACGACGGATCGACAACTTCGCCGTCAAAGTGACCGACGCCATCGACGACCTCGACTTCGAACAACGCCAACGCCTCCTACGCCTGGTCGTCGAAGAAGTTCGGGTCAAGGGCTCCCACGTCGAGATCAAACTCCGCATCCCCCTCGAAGAAGAACCCGGCAACGACTTCCCCCCCGACGGCCCTACCGATCCCGACCCCAAGAACCCGCCCAGAAAGAACCCCACCCACCTGTCCACCGATATGCGTCTGCGTTCAGCCCGTCGCAAACCTGGCGCAGGAGGTACTCGGCATCGGCCAGCTTCGTGATCCGCAACACGGCTAGGACCCCGTCACCGGTCTGAACGCTGCGGCGCCGGGCATCGCCCGCCCGAAGGGCTGGCAACTGTCTGTCGCTCGTTGAGGGGTGGGGTTCGCGAAGGTGGGATGGGCGGATCGGGAGGGGGTCGCGGGTTCGTGGGAGGGGGTCGGCGGGTTCGAGCGAGGGTGGCTCGGGAGGGCGCGGATTCGTGGTGTCGGTGATGGAGCGGTCGCGGGCTGGGGTAATCCGGTCACCGGACCGTGGGCGCGATCGATCGTGGGCCCCGACGCGATCTGGGGGCCAGTTGTCGTCACGACGCCCTCACAGGCGGGTCTGGAATCGCTGACAAACCACCCAGGCCCTCCGGGCGGCCAGCAGCGGCCTCATCGGCCGGCTCGCCCTCGAGGAGGCGCTGCAGCGGGCGCAGCAGGACGACGATGCGGCCACCAAACCGGCGGGCCGGCAGCTCGCCCCGGGCGACGAGTTCATAGGCGAGGCTTCGCGAGATTCCGAGCATCTCGGCCGCCTCGGTGACCGATAACACCAACCGCTCGGGGCAGTCCACCAGCGCCACCTCCATCGTGGTCAGGCAATCTCAGAACAACGACTGGCGGCCGACTCGGACGTTCGCGACGCGCCGCTCCGGCCGATCATGCAAAACGGGATTCCCGGT
>JBOGFE010000179.1:0-11399 GCA_050741935.1 Acidimicrobiia bacterium
GGCCAGCACGGCCCGCTCCAGGTCGAGGGCGAGCGCCACCTTGTCGCCGGCGGCGACGGCGGCCAGGCCGTCGCGCCACAGGTCGAGCTCGGCCCGTTCGACCCCGGCGGGGAGCACGGCGTCGGCCGGCGAGGCGAGGCCGTGGTGCTCGTCGGGACTGCCGAAGCCGGCGTTGTCCCGCGCCTCCTCCAGGGTCTCGGCCACGATGGCGGGATCGAGCGCCCCGGCCCAGGCGTAGCCCTGCCGGCCGTCGACCACGACCCGGACCCCGACGCCGTCGATGGTGGCGGAGGACACCGACTCCACCTCGCCGCCGAACACCTTCACCTCGGTGGAGCGGGAGCGGGCCACGTAGGCCTCCACCTGCTCACCGGGCCGGGCCGCCCCTGCCACCTGCCGGGCCAGGGCCAGCAGGTCACCGTTGCTCTCAGGCACCGGCGGTGCCCCCGACCGTCATCTCCCGCACCCGCACCGTGGGCTGGCCGGCGGAGACGGGCACGCCCTGGCCGTCCTTGCCGCACGTCCCGGCCCAGCTGTCGAAGTCGTTGCCCACGGCGTCGATGGCGAGGAGCACCTCGGGCCCGTTGCCGATGAGGTTGGCGGCCCGCACCGGCTCGGTGATGCGCCCGTCCTCGATGAGGTAGGCCTCGGTGACCCCGAAGACGAAGTCCCCGGTGGCGGTGTTGACCGAACCTCCGCCCAGCGCCGCGCAGTACAGGCCGTAGGGCGTGCGGGCCACGATGCCGTCGGGGTCCTCGCTGCCGGCCAGCAGGTAGGTGTTCGTCATCCGGACCATGGGGAGGCTCTGGTAGGTCTCCCGCCGGCCGTTGCCGCTCTGGGCCCGGCCTTCCTGGCGGGCGCGCAGCAGGTCCCACATGTAGTCGGTGAGCACGCCGTCCTCGATGAGGGTGTTGCTCCGGGCGGGGTGGCCCTCGTCGTCGATGGCGAACGCCCCCCACCCCTTGGCGAAGGTCCCGTCGTCGACCAGCGTGACCAGAGGCGAGGCGACCTGGTCGCCCACCCGGCCCCGGAACACGGAGGCGTTGCGGTTGACCAGATCGGCTTCCAGGCCGTGGCCGCAGGCCTCGTGGAAGAGGACCCCGCCCGCCCCCTGGCGGAGCACGACCGGGAGCTTGCCCGACGGGGCGGGCCGGGCGTCGAGCATGCGCAGGGCCCGGCGGGCGGCGGTGCGGGCCACCTCCTCGGGATCGACGTCGTCGAAGAGCTCGAAGCCCACGGTGTGGCCTGGCCCTTCGTAGCCGGTCTGGAGGCCGGAGTCGCCCGAGGCCACGGCCGACACCATGAACCTGGTGCGCACCTGGTCGTCGGTGGCGAGGAGCCCGTCGGAGTTGGCCACCAGGATCCGGCGCCGGCCGTCGGCGTAGGCGGCCGACACCTGGCGGATGGCGCCACCCTCGGAGCGGGCGGCGTCGTCGGCCCGGCGCAGCAGCTCCGCCTTGCGGGCCTTCTCCACGCCTTCGGGAGCGATGAGCACCTCGTAGGCGGGCGAGACCGGCCGGGGGGCGAGCGTCACCACCGTGGTCTGACCCTCGGCCCGCCGGGCGGCGGCGGCCGCCGCCTGGGCGGCCTCGGTGAGCCCCGCCTCGGTGAGGTCGGCGGTGTGGGCGAAACCGGTGCTGGTGCCCGACACCACCCGGATGCCGGCGCCCCGCTCCCGGCCGGCGGTGAACTCCTCGATGCGGCCGTCGTCGAGGCGGGCCCCGGCGTTGCGGCGATCCTCGACGAACACCTCGGCGAACTCCCCGCCCGTCCGGAGGGCGGCCGAGAGCACCCGCTGCAGCACCGATTCTTCGACCATGGAGGGTCCCTTCCGCGAGTCCGCAGAAAACTCGAGGCGGGAGCGGTGCTCGCCGTATGCGCCCGCTCCCGCCAGGTGCACCTATCGTACGGCCGTGGACCTGACTCCGGGTCTCGCCGCCATCATCGACCACGTGGTGAGCGAGGCCGACACCTCGGCCGCCATGGGCACGTCCGATGTGCCCGTTCTGTCCACGCCCCGCATCATCCTCCTGGCCGAGCAGGCCACCGCCGAGGCCCTGGCCGGCCGCCTGGAACCGGGGATGAGCGCGGTGGAGCACCGGGTGGAGATCAGCCACGTGGCCCCCACCCCGGTGGGCGCCAAGGTGCAGGCCGAGGCGGTGCTCGAAGCCGTCGACGGCCGGCGCCTGGTGTTCCGGGTCACCATCAGCGACCAGCGGGGCCTGATCGCCGCCGGTCGCTTCACCCGGGTCATCGTCTCCCGGGACCGCTTCCTGGAGAAGGCCGAGTCCGGGTCCGCCGGAACCTGACGGGAGCCGGGCCGACCGGGCGCAATCGCGGCGTTTGTCCGCTCTAGACCCGTTGTCGGGCAACGGTATTCTCCGTAGAATACTGAGTATGCTACCCAGTGAATCCACGCAGCCATGAGCGTCCGGCACGCATTGCTGGCCCTGCTGAGCGAAGGGCCCAAGTACGGGCTGCAGCTCCGCCAGGAGTTCGAGGCCAAGACCGGCGAGGTCTGGCCCCTCAACGTCGGCCAGGTGTACACGACCCTGCAGCGCCTCGAGCGGGACGGGCTCATCGAGTCCGACGACACCGAGATGGAGGGCCCCCAGAAGACCTTCCACCTCACCGACGACGGCACGGAGGAGCTGCTCGAATGGCTCCGCACGCCCGCCGACGACAACGCCCCGCCCCGGGACGAGCTCGTCATCAAGGTGCTGGTCGCCCTGACCGTGCCCGGGGTGGCCGTCCATGAGGTGCTCCAGGTCCACCGCCGCCACCTCATCCAGCTGATGCAGCGCTACACGCGCCTCAAGCAGGATGCTCCGCCCGACGACATCGGCCTGGCGCTGGTCGCCGATGCCGAGATCTTCCGGGTCGAGGCCGTGATCCGGTGGCTCGACGCCGCCGACGTCCGCCTCAAGCGCTTCCCGGTCACGCCTCCCGCCACCGCCGCCCCGGCCGCCCGCCGGCCGCGTCGCATCACGGGGGCCCGGCGATGACCGCCGCCCTGGAGCTGCGCAAGGTGTCCAAGATCTACGGGTCGGGCGCCACCGAGGTGCACGCCCTGGTGGACGTCGATCTCACGGTCCGCCCCGGTGAGCTGGTGGCCATCATGGGCCCCAGCGGCTCCGGCAAGAGCACGCTGCTGACCATCGCCGGCACCCTCGAGCAGCCGACCACCGGCCAGGTCCTCGTCGGCGGCGCCAACGTGACGCGCCTGTCGCGCAACGACCAGGCCCGGATCCGACGCCGGTCGATCGGCTACGTCTTCCAGGACTTCAACCTGCTGGCCGGCCTCACCGCGGTGGAGAACGTGGCCCTGCCCCTCGAGCTCGACGGCATCGGCGCCCGGGCGGCCCGGGCCACCGCCCTGGAGGCCCTCGCCCACTTCGACCTGGCCGACAAGGCGGCGCGCTATCCCGAAGACCTCTCCGGCGGTGAGCGCCAGCGGGTGGCCATCGCCCGGGCTGTGGCCGGGCCGCGGCACCTCCTGCTGGCCGACGAGCCGACCGGGGCGCTGGACTCGGTCAACGGCGAGGCCGTCATGCGCCTCCTGCGGACGACCTGCCAGCGGGGCGTGGCCGGGGTCGTCGTCACCCACGACGCCCAGCTCGCCTCGTGGGCCGACCGGATCGTCTTCATCCGGGACGGGAGCATCGTCGACGAGACCGAGCCGGCCCCCGGGCCGGAATCCCTCCTCAACTCCGGCTCCCCCCAATGACCGGGGCACGACACGGCGGCGCGCCCGCCCGGCGGGCCGTCCTGCGCTGGGGGTGGCGGCTGTTCCGGCGGGAGTGGCGCCAGCAGATCCTGGTGCTGACGCTGCTCAGCGCGGCCGTGGCCGTCGCCACCTTCAGCGGCGCCTTCGCCTACACGTTCCCCCGGAGCCAGGACGCCACCTTCGGTTCGGCGCAACAGCGAATCACCTTCAACGCCTCCGAGCCGGAGACGACCGCCGACCTCGCCGCCGCCCGGGCCTACTTCGGCACCATCGACGTGATCACGACCCGGTCGGTTGCCGTCCCGGGGTCGGCCGCCCGCCTCGAGCTCCGGGCCCAGGACCCGCACGGCCCCTATGGCGGCCCCATGCTGGCGCTCCGCCAGGGTCGCTACCCGGCCACGGCCGGCGAGGTGGCCGTGACCGACGAGGTGGCCCAGCACCTCGAAGTGGCCGTGGGGCAACGGCTGGCGCTGGACGGCACGACCCGGACGGTGGTCGGCGTCGTCCAGAACCCCCATGACTTCGACGACGAGTTCGTCCTCGTGGCGCCGGCGCATCTCGATGCGCCCGACAGCGTCACGATCCTGGCCGACGGGAGCCTGGACCTCGACGCCTTCCGGCGCACCATGACCGTCCCCGGCAACGTCAACCGGGAAACCCGGTATTTCGACGAGCGGGCGGCCTCGGCCCTGGTGACGCTCAGCATGACGGCGGTGGGCATGCTCCTGGTGGCCCTGATCGCCGCCGCCGGCTTCGTCGTCCTGGCCAAGCGGCGCCTGCGCCAGTTCGGGATGCTGGCCGCCGTGGGCGCCACCGAGCGGCACGTGCGCCTGGTGACCGTGCTGAACGGCGTGTTCGTCGGCCTGATCGCCGCCGGAACCGGCACCGCGGTGGGCCTGGCGGCGTGGGCCGCCGCCCTGGGCCGGGTCAAGGCCGCCGCCGGACACGAGATCGACGGCCTGGGCACCCCACTGTGGCTGATCGGGGCCAACATCGCACTGGCCGTGCTGGCCGCCACCGCCAGCGCCTGGTGGCCGGCCCGGGCGGTGGCCCGCATCCCCGTCCTGCAGGCGCTCTCGTCCCGGCCCCCCCGGCCGAAGCCGGCCCATCGCTCGGCGGTGGTCGCCGCCGCCCTGGTGGGGCTGGGACTGGTGCTCGTCAACTTCGGCGACGGGGGAAGACGTCCCCTCCCCCTCCTCATCGGCATGCCGACGATTCTGATCGGCGTCCTGTTCAGCGCCCCCATCGCCATCCAGGGTCTGGCCCGGCTCGCCCCCCGCCTGCCCATCGCCGGGCGCCTGGCCCTGCGGGACCTGGCCCGCTACCAGGCCCGGTCGGGTGCCGCCCTCGCCGCCATCAGCCTGGCGCTCGGCGTGCCCGTCGGCGTCGTCGTCGTGGCCGCCGCCGAAGAGGGACAGAGGCCCATGACCAACCTGTCGGACCGGCAACTCATCCTCCGGGTGGGCGACTCCGGAGATCCGATGCGCGTGGCCACCCGTTCAGCCGATGTGCTCGAGGCGTTGGACGATCGGGTGCAGGCGTTCGCGGCGACGCTCCCCGAAGCCGGCGTGCTGGCCCTCGACATGCCACTCGACCGCACCGGGCCCCCGGACCACAGCTACCCCGACGGCGGCGGGTATTTCAGCGCGGGGTTGTTCTGGCAGCCGGTGGGCTCCGACCAGGCGCACGGCATCCCCCTCTACATGGCCACGGCCGGACTCCTCGAGCGGTTCGGCGCCGGTGCCTCGGCGGTCGACGCCCACGAGGTCTGGTTCGCCGAGACGGATGGGGATCTCCGGGTCTACAGCGGCAAGCAGGACCACAGCCCGGTCACCGACGTGGGCCAAATCCCGAAGAAGGAGTATGGGTCCCTCCCCGACGCCCTCATCAGCCCTGCCGCCGCCCGCCGCCACGGCTGGGAGCCGACCCGCTCCGCCTGGCTCGTCGAGACCGGCGGCGCCCTGACCGCCGCTCAGCGCTCGGCGGCCCGGGACCTGGCCATCGAGGCAGGTCTGACCCTCGAGACGAGGGACGAGGGTGCCTCCCTCTCCATGCTGCGGACGGGGGCGACGGCCGGCGGCATGCTCCTCGCCCTCGGCGTCCTGGCCATGACCGTTGGGCTCATCCGCAGCGAGGTGGCCGGCGACCTCCGCACCCTCACCGCCACGGGGGCCTCGAGCGCCATGCGCCGGAAGCTGGCCGCCGCCACCGCCGGGAGCCTGGCGATGCTCGGTGTGGTGCTCGGCATCGCCGCCGCCTACCTCACCCTGTTCGGCACCTATCTCAACAACCTCGACGCCCTGCGCCACGTCCCCGTCCTCGATCTGACCGTGACCGCCCTCGGCGTCCCCCTCCTCGCCGCCGGCGCCGCCTGGCTCCTGGCCGGGCGCCAACCGCCGGCCGTCGCCCGGGCCGCCCTCGACTGACCGGCCCGCCTACGGGTACACGAAGAGCTGGTTGAAGCCCAGCGCCAGCTCCGGGTGTTCGCCGCCGGCGCCGAGGAGCCCCAGAGCAACCGCGGCCAGCGGGTCGAGCCGGCCGGTGCCCACCAGCAGGAAGGCCACCGGGTCGGCCGAGATGGTGCAGTCGACCGGTCCGGAATCGGGTGGTTCGACCTGGTAGGCGCCGTCGACGAACCGGGCGGTGAAGGCGGGCCCGTTCCGGAGCTCGATGCCGAAGCCGGCGTTGAGGCCCTGCGCCCGCTCCTCGTTCACCACCAGCCCGAAGGCGGGGCCGTATCCGTTCAGGATGATCAGGGCATGGAGCGGGTCGATGGGCCAGGGGAATCCGACCGCGGTGGCCACGTCGTAGCCGTGGAGGACCAGCTCGGCCAGCTCGACGCCGGCCAGCTCGGCCAAGCCCAGCTTCAGGCCGCAGTGCCAGGTCACCTGGTGGTCGCCGGGTCGACCGTCGGTGGCCTCCAGGAAGCGGTCCACCCCCTCGGCGACCAGCCGGGCCAGCTTGTCGGGGTCGGTTTCGGGGACGTCGGCGATGCGGCGCAGGTTGTCGGCGGCCACGTGATCCCGTTCCACACTCAGCCGGGGCGACGTCATGCCGGCGGCCACGTCGGCGTTCACGGCGCTGAAGTTGAGCACGTGGACGGCCGCTTCCCGCACGGTCCACTCCGCTCCCGGGATCCGGGTTCCCGAGTCCGGGACGGCGTGGAGCATCTCGGCCCAGCGGGCGGAATTGGCGGCGATGGCGCGGCGGCCTTCCTCGAGGATGGTGGTGGGGTCCATGGGTTTCTCCCTTCCCGTCGTCTCGTCTTCCACCAGCATCCGGGACGCCGCTCGCGCCGGGCTCGCGTGCTGCTCACGCCCGGGCGGAGTCCCCCTGTCCCCTCGCCGGACCCGACGGTACGCTCCGGCTCGAGGGAGGGAGGCTCAGACGAGCATGAGCGTGGCCGGGAACGCTGATTTCCGCCTTCTCGGTCCCTTCGAGATCGCCTCCGGCGAACGGGTGATCGAGATCGGGAGCGTGAAGCAACGCCTCTTGCTGGCCATGCTGACCGTCGAGCGCCATCGGGCCGTGCCCCTCGACGTTCTGGCCGAGGAGCTCTGGGGCGAGCACCCGCCCGCCAGCGTTGCCGCCGCTGTCCAGACCCTCGTCTACCGGCTGCGCCGGTCGCTGGGGTCGGCGGGGGTGGCGGACAGCGCCGGGCTGCGGGCCGTCGGGTCCGGTTACATGCTGGATCTGGACGCCGCCCAGGTGGACGCCCACCGCTTCGAGGACCTGGCCGCTCAGGCCCGGGCGGCGCGAGCGACGGGCGAGTGCGCGGTCGCCGCCGACCTCTTCCGCCGGGCGTTGTCGCTGTGGCGGGGCCCGGCCCTGGACGACCTGGCCGAACGGGCCTTCGCCCGGATCGAAGCGACCCGGCTGGACGAAGCCCGCCTGGAGGCCGTGGAGGAGCTGGCCGAAGCCGAGCTGGGTGCCGGACGGCCGGCCGCCGCCCTGGCGCTCCTCGAACCACACCTGGCCGCGCATCCGCTCCGGGAGCAGGCCTGGGGCCGGATGATGCTCGCCCTCTACCGCTCGGGCCGCCAGGCCGAAGCCCTGCGGGCCTACCAGGACCTCCGCCACGTGCTCGGAGAGGAGCTGGGGTTGGAACCCACCCCCGCCCTTCGCCAGCTCGAGCAGCAGATCCTGGAGCAGAGCCCCGACCTCGACCAGCCGTTGACCCGTTCCCGCGCCAACGGCGAAACCCTCGCCGGACGCTCGTCGGCGCCGAGTCCCACCGACACCTTCGCCTTCCTCTTCACCGACATCGAAGCCAGCACGCGGCGCTGGGAAGGCGACCAGCAGGCGATGGCCTCCGACCTGGCCCGCCACGACGAGATCATGAGATCGGCAGTGGAAGCTCACCATGGACATCTGTTCGCCCACACCGGCGACGGCCTCGGTGCGGCCTTCCCCACCGCCTCGGATGCCATGGCCGCGGCGGTGGCCGGCCAGCGTGCGCTGCTCGACCAGACCTGGCTGGCGCCCAGCCCGCTGCGGGTCCGCATGGCGCTGCACGCCGGCGCGGCCGAACCACGCCAGGGGACCTACTTCGGGCCCACGCTGAACCGGGTCGCCCGGCTCCTGGACATGGCCCCGGGTGGCCAGATCCTGTGCTCCCTGGCCGCCGCCGACCTGGCCCGGGATCAGCTCCCTGCCGGGGTGACACTGGTCGACCTGGGGGAGCACCGGCTCGCCGACCTCACCCGCCCCGAGCGCCTCTTCCAGGTCTCCCATCCCCAGCTGCCATCGGAGTTCACCCCCGTCCGGTCTCCGGACGCGGCGCGGGACAACCTGCCGGTTGGGCTGACGTCGTTCATCGGACGGCAACGTGAGCTCGAGGAGCTGGAAAGGCTCCTTGCCACCGGCCGGCTGCTGACCCTCACCGGCGTAGGCGGCGCGGGGAAGACCCGCCTCGCCCTCCGACTGGCCGCCGAGGTCCGGGAGCGGTTCAGCGACGGGGTGTGGCTGGTAGAGCTGGGCCCCATCAGCGATCCATCCCTCGTGGCCAGCGAGGTGATGGCCGCGCTCGGCATCCTGGTCAGCGGGTTGGGCCTGGAGACGACGCCCCCGGAAATGCGGCTGTGCGACTACCTGCGCCTGCGGTCGGCGCTGCTCGTCCTCGACACCTGCGAACACGTCGTGCAGCCCGTCAGCCACCTCGTGCAGACCATCCTCGCCCACTGCCCCGGGGTCACGGTCCTGGCCACCAGCCGGGAGGTCCTCGGCCTGACCGGCGAGGTGCCCTGGGCGCTGCCCGGCCTGACCCTGCCACCGGCCGATGCGGGGAACCCCGAGGACCTCGCCGGCTCCGACGCGGTGGCGCTCTTCTGCGCCCGGGCGGCCAGTGCCCGGCCCGGTTTCGGGCTGACCCCCGCCAACGCCGACGCTGTGGCCCTGATCTGCCGGCGACTGGACGGCATCCCCCTGGCCCTGGAGCTGGCCGCCACCCGCATCCGGGTGCTCGGCGCCCACCAGGTGGCCGAGCGCCTCGACGACCGCTTCCGGCTGCTCTCCGCCGGGGGCCGTACCGCGGTGTCACGCCACCAGACGCTGCGGGCGACGATGGACTGGAGCTACCACCTGCTGCCTCCCGCCGAGCAGGCCCTCCTCCGCCGGCTGTCGGTGTTCCCCCAGAGCTTCGACCTCGAGGCGGTCGAGGGGGTGGCCGCCGATCTGGCCCCCGAAGCCGGCAGCGACGTGCTCGACCTCCTGGCCCGGCTGGTGGACAAGTCCCTGGTGGTGGTGGTCGTGGTGGAGAACCCGGGCACGGGGGTGCGCTACCGCCTGCTCGACACCGTCCGGGAGTACGCCGCCGAGGAGCTGGCCGGGGCGGGCGAGACCCAGGACGCCCAGCAGCGCCACCGCGACTTCTTCCTCGACGCCGCCCTCGGCAGGCACTCCCACGGCCGAGGCGCAAGCTCGCAGTCGCTCATCTGGTGGGAGGGGCCATGGATGCTTCGGGTCGACGACGACCGGGAGAACTTCCACGCCGCCATGGACTGGTCCCTGGCGACCGGTGACCACTGGGCGGCCTTGGTCTTCGGCTGCGCCCTCTGGCCCTACTGGCTGTTCTGGAAGGGGTTCCTGGGCGCGCCGTACGACCGCTTGGAGCGGGCGCTGTCGGGCGCCGAATCGGTCCGCGACTTCTTCCGGGTCGAAGCCATGATCGGCTTCCGGCTGGTGGTCATCGAGACCGGTGACGGCGACCCCCAGCGGGCCGACGAGCTCCTCCGGGAAGCGCACCGGATCGCCCTCACGCTCGATGATCCGCAGACGGTGGCCCGGACACACTTCTACCTCGGCCAGACGGCCCACACCTGCGGGGATCCCGAGGCCGGCCGGCACCACCTCACCCTGGCCCTGGAGGCGTACCAGGCGAGCGGGTACCAGTGGGGCCAGGCGTGGTGCCACCACGAACTCGGTTGGGCCGCTCTGGCGGCCGACGATGCGGCCCTGGCCCGGACCCATTTTGAACGCGCCCTCGCCCTCCAGACCTCCGGCGGGGAGATGCTCCGGCCCCACGGCCTGGCCGCCCTCGCCACCGCGACGGCACTGACCGGCGATGCGGACCGGGCCGAGGCCCTCGCCGAGGAGGCCGTCGCCACCGCCCGGAGGGTCAGGCTCCGGCAGATTCTGGTCGCCGCCCTGGTACGCGCCGGAGAGGTGGCCGTGATCACAGGCCGGACCGGTCGTGCCCGCACGGCGCTCCTCGAGGTGCTGCGCATCCTGTCCGACCTGCGGGCCCGGCGGTGGGTGGCCGACACTCTGGAAGCCACCGCCCTGCTGCTCGAAGCCGAGGGCCGGGCCGAACCCGCCGCTCGCCTGCTGGGCACGGCCGACGCCCTCCGGCGGGTCCTCAACGAGCCGGCGCTGAGCCTGCCCGCCCTGGCCGCGGACCTCGGCGCCTGCCGTGACCGCCTCGAAGAGAAGCTGGGCGCCGGCACCGTGGCCGCCCTGTCGGGGTCGGACCGCCTGGACGATGTGCTCGAGCTCGCCATCTCCGAGCTCGAGGCCCTGCCTACATGAGCAGGCTCGAGCGGGGATACACGTCCTCGGGGTCGGTGAGCACGTTGATGAGGGCGGGCACCCCGGCGGCCAGGGCCCGGTCGATGGCGGGCCCGACCTCGGCCGGGCGCTCGACCAGCTCGCCGTAGCCGCCGAGGGCGGTCACCACCTGGTCGTAGCGGGTGCCGGGGGCCAGCTCGGCCACGACGTCGTAGCCGTAGAGGGCCCGCATGGGGTGCTTCTCCAGGCCCCAGATGCCGTTGTTGCCGACGATGGCCACCACCGGCGCCCGGTGGCGCACCAGGGTGTCGAAGTCCATGAGCGAGAACCCCGCCGCCCCGTCGCCGAGGAGCAGGAACACCTGGCGGTCGGGGTGGGCCAGGCGGGCGGCCAGGCCGTAGCCCGGGCCGGTGCCCAGGCACCCGTAGGGGCCGGGGTCGAGGAAGCAGCCCGGCGTCTCGGTGTCGATGTACTTGCCGGCATAGGAGCCGTAGTCGCCCCCGTCCACCACCACGATCGCGTCAGGCTCGGTCCGCTGGGCGAGCTCACCGTAGATCCGCGACGGGTTGATGGGGTCGGCATCGTCGGTCAGAGCAGGGAGCTCAGCCTCCCGCTTCGCCTGCTCGCCGGCGGTCAGGTCCGCCACCCACTCGGAGCGTCCCGCGGG
>JBOGFE010000180.1:0-15020 GCA_050741935.1 Acidimicrobiia bacterium
ACCCTGGTTGGCGGAGTCGAATGTGCCGGCGTGGGCGGCGGCGTAGGCGTCGAGGGAGCCGTGGCCGTCGACGTTGGGGTTCCCGACGGGGCCGGCGGCGGCCGTGCCCAGCAGGCGGGCCTTGACCTGGTCGGGGGTGAGCCCGGGCTCCCGGTCGAGGAGGAGGGCCACCGAACCCGAGGTGACGGCGGCGGAGAACGACGTGCCCGAGCCCTTGAAGTAGGCGGAGCCGACCCGGGAGCCGGGGTAGGCGGCGTCGATCTTGGAGCCCGGGACCCGCAGGCCGATGACGGATCGCCCGGAGGCGACCAGGTCGGGCTTGGAGAGCCCGTCGGCCTTGGTGGGACCGGCGCCGGAGAACCCGGCCATGACGTCGTCGTTGCGGGTCTCGGTCCCCCGGTCGTCGACGGCGCCGGCGGTGATGACGAGCGGGTCGTCACCCGGCTTCTGGACCGTCTCGGCCCCCGTGCCCATGTTGCCGGCGGAGACGATGACGACGAGGCCGCTGTCCCACGCCTTCTCGACGGCGGCGTTGACGGTGCTCAGGTAGTAAGGCGTCGCCGAGTTGGTGCCCAGCGAGATGTTGACGGCCCGGATGTTGTAGGTGTCCTTGAAGGAGACGACCCACTGGATGCCGGCCAGGAGGTGGCTGATGTCGGCGGCGCCGTTGCGCCCGGCGATCTTGACGGGGACGATCTTGGCGTTGGGGGCCACGCCCTTGTAGGCGCCGTTGGAGGACGCCCCGTTGCCGGCGATCAGGCCGGCGACGAAGGTGCCGTGGCCGAAGCCGTCGTCGTAGGGATTCCCGTCCTCGATGTCGGAACCGTTCTCGCCGGAGAGGTCAACACCTCCAACTACCCGGCCGGCGAGGTCGGCGACCGGCTTGACTCCGGTGTCGATGACGGCGACGGCGACGCCTTCGCCGTCGATTCCCTCGGCCCAGAGATCATCCGCACCCACCACCTTCGGGTAGACGGCGGTCGGCGGATGGACCGGGGACGGGTTGGCGGCCTGGATCTGGACGGGATCGTCGTTGCCGACTTCGACGATGCCCGGCTGTGACCGCAGGGCCTCGAGAGCGGCGACGGGCACCTCGGCGGCGACACCGTTGACGATCCACAGGTCCTGCGTGACCTTCCCGCCGGCGGCCTCGACGGCCGCCCGGGCGATGCCGGCGTCTGTTCCCCGGACGATGACGGAAGCTCGGGCCGCACCGGGAGCGCCGGCAGTTGCCATCGCTCCACCGGGTACGGCTGCCAGTACCAGCGCGGCGACCGCAATGGCCAACCGCCGCTGCCAACGGGTCTGCATCTTCATGGGTGCCCCTCCATATTCTCCCAACCTGTGGGGAACATCGGGAGGCGCGCGGCGGCGCTGGATAGCCCGGTGGAACCAGTCCGTAGCTATTTCGGTGACTAGGGGCAACAGACTTGAGTCCTGCTGCGAAACTTGCTCCGCCGCCCGCGTCTGGAAGGGCGCTCCTGCCGGCCCCGCGCGGGAGCGAGTAAGGTCCGCCCGTGGCTGTGGCACCCAGGACGGCGGCCGTGGGCTGGACAGCCCTGATGGTGGCGTTCGTCGGGTTCGTCGCCCCTTCCCCGCCGGCCACCGCCGTCACCCCGGGGTGGACGCGGCAGTTCGGAACCACCAACGTCGATGAGGCGGTGGCGGTCACCATGGACCGCTCGGGGAATCAGTACGTCGCCGGATGGACCCAGGGCGTCCTGCCCGGCCAGGATTCGGCCGGGAGCCTCGACGCCTTCGTCCGCAAGTACGACGCCGCCGGCACCGAGCTGTGGACCCATCAGTTCGGCAGCTCCGATCGGGACTACCTGCGGGGCGTGGTGGCCGACGCCGCCGGCAACATCTATCTGGCCGGTGAGACGGAGGGAACCCTGCCCGGACAGGCATCGGCCGGGGGGCGGGATGCCTTCCTGCGCAAGTACGACCCGGCCGGCACCGAGCTGTGGACCCGCCAGTTCGGCGGGGCCGGCGGCGACGGTGGCGCCGGGGTGGCCCTCGACCCTCTGGAGCAGGTCTACATCGTGGGTACCACTCGGGGGACGATGCCGGGCATGACCACGGGCGGGGACTACGACGCCTTCATCCGCAAGTACGACCCGGCCGGCAGCGAGGTCTGGACCCGGCAGTTCGGCGGCATCGAAGGAGAAGGGGCCCGCGGGGTGGCCATCGCCCCCAACGGGACGGTCCTGGTCGTGGGCACCACCCAGGGCGCGTTCCCCGAGCAGTCCAACGCCGGCGGCTTCGATGCCTTCGTCACCCAGTTCGACACCGAGGGCAACGCCCGGTGGATGCGCCAGTTCGGTACCCGCTACAACGACTACGGCGTGGCCGTGACCACCGACGCCCAGGGTGATGCCGTCGTCGTGGGCAGCACCGACGACGCGCTCCCCGAGAAGACCTCGGGCGGGGGAACCGATGCCTTCGTGCGGCGGTACGACACGAGCGGCACCACCCTGTGGACCGAGCAGTTCGGCGGGCCGTTCACCGACGCGGCCATGAGCGTGGCCCTGGATCCGGCGGGCCGCATCTTCGTGGCCGGGAACACGGAGCGCAACGGGCCCCGGCAACCGGGCCCGGGCCTGGAGGCCACGCTCCACTGCTATGACGCCTTCGGCCGCCAGCAATGGTCCAGCGAGTTCGGCACCGATGCGACCGACCTGGCCCTGGGCGTGGCCTACGACGACGGCGTCATCCATCTGGTCGGCAGCACGCTCGGCTCCCTCCCCGGGCAGACCTCGACCGGCAGCCGGGACGCCTTCACTCTCACCCTGGGCTGATATATCGCCTTTGCCGCCCGGGGCACTTCGGCCAATGGCTCTTGTTTCCGGGCGTCTCCGCCCGTAGGTGACGATCGCCGCCACCATGACGCGGGCCGGTCCCAAGGGCCGATCGAGCGTGATTCCCGCTCTCGGTACTTCCCTGCCGCGACGCCAGTTCGCGCAAAGGTCCAGGCCCGGGCCACGGCGAAATCCCCGCCATGGCTGAAGGGCGTTGGACGAAAGGACCGTGGCGGACCCGACCGCCCGAGTGCCGTCGTCCGCGCGGTGGCGTCGTCCCTTCCCGGCCGATGCCCCGCCCCCGGCGCCTGCGCCGGCGGAGCTGACGGCTCCACCTTCACCTCAGCGGAGCTTGGGCCCTCCCGCTCCGGGGAGCGACTCGGGCAGGGTCACGTAGAGGATCCGGGTGCGGACGCCGGTGTCGCTCGACAGGCGGCCGGCCGCGTCCCAGGTCGGGTTGTCGGTGAGCCCGAAGTCGTTGTCGTTGGCCACGGCGAGGACGCTCGGGTTGACGACGGCGATGCTCTCGATCTTGTCCGGCATGCCGGTCACGGTCTCGAGGTCGATGACCAGCGACTTGACCACGGGCGTGACGCCGTTGCTCTCCAACTGGCCGTCGCCGTTCAGCGTCTCCAGGTGGTTGAGGTTGGAGCCGGTTGACGTCCACGACCCGAGGTCGGTGGCCGCGGAGGTGTCGACCAGGTAGACCTTGGCCACGAAGTCGGTCCGCTCGAGCACGAGCACCTGGGTGGCGCTGAGGGCATACAGGGCCGAGATCTTCATGTCCCGGGGCCGGTTGCCGGGGGTGGGATCGAAGGTGGTGGCGGGCTCGAAGCGGTAGACGAACTCGCCCGTGACCGTGCCGTCCGGCTCGAGGCGCAGGATCCTCGTGTTGCGGGAGTCCCGGCCCACGTTGGGGTTGGGGGGGAGCTGGAGCGGGCTCTGGAGGGCGGCGAACAGCGTGCTCCCGTCGGGGGAGATGGCCAGACCCTCGTAGCCCCGGTTCTGGCGCCGGTAGGCGTGGGAGGCCGGAAGCGTGTCGAACACGGGGTAACCGGCGCCGGTGAACTCGTCGAGGAGTCCGGCGGGGACGTAGCGGGCGAGGACGGTCCCGTCGGGCGCCACCTTGATGACCGAGGGGCGGTACTCGTCGACGATCCAGAAGTCGCCGTTGGGGGCGCGCACGATGTCCTCGGTGTCGAGGCCGTTCTCGTTGTAGGTGCCGAGGGGCGCCGAGCCGTCGAAGTTGTGGGGAACCTCGTCGGGGGCGGGAGGTGTGTCGCTGAGCGGGCTGTCGACGGCGGCGAAGTTGGGCAGTCCGCTGACGGGCGCCCCGGACGTCGTCGTGAGCGGGATCCGCTCGACCATCTCGATCTTCTCGCCCTTGACGCGCACCTTCACCATGGTCGGGTTGAAGTCGGGCACGGCGAAGGTGCGCTTGTCGTTGGGCTGACCGTTCGGCCCCCGGTCCGTGATCATCCAGTACTCGTGGGGCTTGTCGCCGCGGGCCCGGAACAGGCCGCTGCCCAGGCTGCCGAGGCGGATGCCCCGATCGTCGGCCACCGCCTGGAAGGCGCCCGCCGGCTGATCGGGCAGGGTGGCGTTCTTCTCGGGGGCCAGGGCGCCGGCGATCCCGCTCACGAAGACGGCGAGAGCGACGGCGGCGGTGACGGTGAGGAATCTCGAGCGCATGAGCCGAAGGTAAGGCCCGGGAGCCGACGCCCACCAACGATTTTGCAAACGCCGATTGAACGGCCCCCGAAGAACTTCCGTGCCCGCGGCACATTTGTCCGGCGCGTCCTGCGCGACGATGGCCGGCGTGCCCGGAGGGTCGGTGGTCGAGCGGGTCGAAGCCGCCCTGGCGGCCGTCGAGGACGCCCAGGCGAAGCTGAATGCCTTCACGTCCGTTCTGAGCGAAGGGGCGCGGGCCCAGGCCCGGGAGCTCGAGGGGACGTCGGACACCGGTCCGCTGCACGGGGCGCCCGTGGCCGTGAAGGACCTCTTCGACGTGGCCGGCGCACCGACGACGGGGTGCTGCGCGGCGTACGCCGGTCGTGTCGCGGGCTCCGACTCCGACGTGGTGGCGGCGCTGCGAGCGGCGGGGGCGGTGGTGGTGGCCAAGACCAACCAGCACGAGCTGGGCGGCGGCGCCACGGGCCTGGTCTCCGACCACGGCCCGGTGCGGAACCCGTGGGGCGACGAGCGCATCCCCGGGGGATCGTCGTCGGGCTCGGCGGCGGCGGTGGCGGCCGGGGCCGTCCCGCTGGCCATCGGGTCGGACACCGGAGGCTCGATCCGGATGCCGGCGTCGTTCTGCGGCATCACGGGGCTGAAGCCGACCCATGGCCGAGTGAGCCTGCGGGGGGCGATGCCGATGAGCCCGGGCTACGACACCGCCGGGCCCATGGCCCGTACGGCGACAGAGTGCGCCGTCGCCTTCCGGGTGCTGTCCGCCGGTGGCCTCGTGCCGGGGCTCCCCGCCCGGGATGTGGCCGGGTTGCGGGTCGGCCTGCCGGCGCCCTTCTTCGCCTGCGTGCACCCCGAGACGCGGGCCGCGGTCGAGCAGGCCGCCGTCACCCTGTCGGAGCTGGGGGCGGTGGTGGAGCCGCTCGACGGTCCCGGCATCGACGAGGGCTGGGCGGGGTTCGCCCATGTGTGGGCCGACGTCGCCCACCTGCACGCCGGGATCGTGGGCGACGCACGGGTCTCGGCCGCGGTGGCCTCGTTGATGGAGTACGGCCGGGGGATGACGGGCACTGCCTACGCCGCCTCCCTGGCCCGGGCCCGGGCCGTCCGGGAGGGGTTCGTGGATGCGTTGCACCGGGTCGATGTCCTCCTCGCCCCGTGCACGCCCTATCCCGCCCCCCGGGCGGGCGACGACGAGGTGGCGGTGGAGGGCGGGACGCTCGACGTCCACCGCGGGTCGCCGTCCCGGCTCACCGTCCCCGTCAACGAGTCGGGGCTGCCGGCCGTCGCGTTCCCGGTGGGCCTGTCGGTCGACGGGCTACCACTGGGCGCCCAGCTCATCGGGGGCCCCTACGCCGACGAGACGTTGCTCGGCGTCGTGGAGGCCTTCCAGGAAGCCACCCGGCACCACGAGCAACGCCCTTCCTGACCCGCCCGGCGCGGCTCGAGCCGGACGTTCGTTGTCACACCCCCTCGGTATGGTCCGCCCATGGGTTGAGCAACGAGAAGGAGGAGCACGGTGGAGTACGAAGCTGGGGATGTGATCGTGTACCGGGTGTTCGGTGGCGGCCTGCGTCGCGTGCTGGTCGAGCAGCGCCTGGCCGACGTCAAGAAGGGCCGTCCGGGATTCGACGGGACGGTGATCTCGGGCCCGGAGAAGGGCCAGGCGGTCTGGGGCTACGACCACCAGATCGTGCCCCTGCAGGTCATCGAGAGCGCTCCCGAGCGCCGGGCCCGGAGGAGCGGTCTCGACGACTCCAGCCCCGGGGCCGCCTGAGCGCCTGCAACACGACGATCGCCGAACGGGTCCGCAGGTACGCTGGAGGCGACGGGGAGTGGCGCAGTGGTAGCGCACCTGCTTTGGGGCTAGCCGACGCTGGAACGGTGTGCTGACCTGGGGTTTTGCTGGTCGGACAGCTGCGAAACCCGCCGAGTTATGTTCGCTAGGCCGAAGGCCTCTTCACCCTCAGCATGATGGGGATCCCCAGAGGGACGCGCACCGCTTCCTCACTTCGGTGGCGCTCCCACACGCCGGCCAGATCGGCGCCCGAGGCTCCGCATTCGGTGCAGAACTTGGCGGTCTCCCGGTTTCCTTGCCGCAAGCCCTACAGGGGGTGCTCATGCGAGCAGGTCCACCGCTCGCCGCTCGACGTTGGCCAAGCCCAGCTCCCGCGCGGTGGCGAGGGCCTGGCCGAGGAGCTCTTGGCCCCGCTCGGCGTCCCCGGGACCTGCCCGGCGCAGCAGCATGCCGGCCCACTCGAGACGGGTGCGGGCCAGCCAGGCGGGGGCGCCGATGCGCTCGTGATTGGCGGCGGCCGCGGCGAAGTGCCACTCCGCCTCGTCGAAGCGACCGAGCGTGGTGGCGAGCCGGCCCAGGTAGTGGCCGACGGTGCCGGAGGTCACCCCCGCCGTCGCCACCACCTGGTCGGCGTAAGGAGATCCCAACTCGTAGAGGACGGCGGCCGTGGCCAGGTCCCCGAGGTGGATGGCGACGTCGGCGGCGGCGCTCATCGACACGGTCCAGGTGAGGTCGAAGGGCAGCCCGGCGAAACGGCCGGCGGCGAGCGGGTCAAAGATGGCGCGGGCATCCGCTTCCCGCCCCTGCGCGCAGTAGGCGTGGGCAAGGAAGAGGGGCAAGAACGGGAAGCCCGGCCACTGGTCAGCCGCTTCGCGGAGGGTCTCCTCCAGCTCGCCCACGCGCCCCTGCTCCCGGCGCAGGCAGTACATCTGGTCGGCGAAGAACAGGTAGGCGTCCGGTTGCCCGCAGGCCCGTCCGACCTCGAGGGCGTGGTGGGCAGCTCGCTCCGCCTCGTCGATCCGTCCGGGCTGGGCGAGCCGTCCCACCCGGTTCCAGGCCGCCGTCCAGAGGAGTGCGGGCTGGCCCAGCTCGACGGCGAGGCTCTCTCCCATCTCGAAGCAGCGGGCGGCCTCCTCGAGGTCGCCGATCTCGGCCAGGCAGCGGAGCCGGATGAAGGCGGCCCGGCACCTGGTCACCGGATCCTCCAGGCCTCTGGCGATCTGGAGGAGCTCGGCGGTGTTGGCCAGTCGCTCGGGCAGGGTGGCCGGCGTGTAGATGGTGTAGTAGCGGGCGAGGAGCACGCCGGCCAGGGTGGCGGGATCGCCCCGTCGGCGGACCGTGGCCAAGGCCTCGTCCGAAAGCGAGAAGTGCCGGTCTCCCTGGCCGGCGAAGGTGAGCTCCAGGGCGAGCGTGGCCAGGAGGCGGGCCCGGACGGCGGTGTCCGCCTCCTCCGCGGCGGCCAGGGCGGCCTCCAGGACCTCCACCCGCTCGTCGTCGACCTTCCCGAAGTTCCCCATGAACATGGCCCGGGTGTTGGACAGCGCGGCCCGGGCCAGAGCGTCGGCGTCACCCTGCTCCTGAGCCAGACGGGCAGCGGTGAGGAGCGTCTCGCGGTGGCCGGGGTCGCCGGCCCGGCGCTGGGCCTCGCCCAAGGCGAGGAGGAGCTCCAGCCGGCGGGCCTCCTCGGGGCGGCCCTCCGACGCGTCGAGAAGTTCGAGGGCCTGGCGGTAGTAGGCCACCGCCTCGTCATTTGCCAGCTGGGCCAGAGCCCGGTCGCCGGCCCGAGCGGCGTAGTCGACGGCCCGGCCGGTCTCGGCCGCCGGTGCACTCGCCCGGGCCCAGTGGTGAGCCAGGGCGGGCAGGTGATCGTCGAGGCGGGCGGCGTGGACGGTTTCGATGGCCTCGGCAACGCGACGGTGCACAGTCACCTGGCGGGCGGCGGAAAGCTCCGCGTAGAGCGTGTCGCGCACCAGGGCGTGGGCGAAGCGGTAGCGCTGGACAGCACCAGCCTCGATGATCAGGCGCGCTTGGGCGGCTTCGTCGAGCGAGGAGAGAAGGGCGTCCTCGTCCAGGCCGCCGGCCGCCTGCACCACCGACAGCTCGAACTCGGGTCCCGACCACGGCGGCGGTTCGGAGGGCGTCGTTGGTCTCCTCAGACAGGCGGGACAGCCGCCTCCCGACAACGTCCCGAACGCTCTCGGGAATCCCGAATTCCTCAATGGGCAGACGGCTGCCCCAGCGGCCCTCGGTTCGCTCGATGGCGCCGGTCTCGGCCAGGTGCCGGAGGACCTCCCGGACAAAGAAGGGGTTCCCTTCCGTCTCGTCGTGAATGGCCCGGGCCAGGGCCAGGCTCTCTTCCTCGAGCTCATGGCCCGCCGCCTGCTCCATGAAGGCAGCCACCCCGGAGGAGTCGAGCCCGGTGAGCGAGATGCGCTCCACGCCCCCCTGACGACGCAGGTCGGCGAGCACCTCGACCAAAGGATGGTCGTGGCCGAGTTCGGTGTCCCGGTAAGTGCCCAGGACGAGGACCCGCTTGGCCTCGGGCGAGCGTACGACGTGGCGCAGCAGCAGCAGGGTGGGCTTCGCCGCCCACTGGAGATCGTCGAGCACCAGCAAGAGGGGCTCGTGTGCAGAGGCCGCCCCCAGCCAGGTGGCCACGGCGTCGAAGAGACGGTAGCGCTCGGTTTCCGGGTCTGATTTGAGCGGGGGCGGCAGGTCGGGCAGGCGGTCGGTGAGCTCGGGCACCAATCGCGCCAGCTCCCCGCCATAGCGGCCAAGGCGCTCGAGTAAGCCGTCCCGTGGCGCGTGGTCCACGAAGTGGCGGAGGGCCTCCACGATGGGTTGGTAGGGGACACCCAGGTCCTCGTCGCAGCGCCCGGCCAGCACCAGGCCGCCTTCTGCATACACGCCCGTTGCCAGCTCGGCGGCGAGGCGGGTCTTGCCCACTCCCGGCTCCCCGGCCAGGAACGCCACCCGTCGCTCCCCCGCCGCGGCCTCCTTCCAGAGTTGGGCCAGTCGCTCGATCTCATCTTCGCGAGACACGAAGATCCGGCCGACGTCGGTCAGAAGCGCCGGCAGAGGAACGGACGACTGGGCGAGCGGCTCCCATGCCACCTCGCAGGCAGACCCCTTCTCGCGCTTGTCGCCGAACTGCACCGGGAGCTCGACAGATGCCGCCGGGAGCTCACGCTCGCCCGGCAAGCCTCCCAGCAAGTGCCCGTGGCCTGGGCGCGGCCGCCGGTCGAGTGGTAACGGAGGATTGCCCACGTTTTCTTCGCCCGGCAACATCCCGGGCAACACTTCGGGCAACACGCGTCCTTCACCATCGCCGTCGTGGAGGGCATGTCGTGACCCCGGCCGAGCGGAGCCTGCGAGCGCGGATCGCCGCCTACAGCCTCCACGCCCGGCGCGACCCGAGGGAGACGACTCAGGCCGCCCGGGACACCTTCATGGCCCGCTTCGAGCGCCAGGTCGATCCCGACGGCCTCCTCCCCCTGGCCGAACGCCTCCGCCGGGCGGAAGCGGCGAGGAAGGCCTACTTCCTCGGCCTCGCCCTCAAGTCAGCCCGGGCCCGCCGGTCCCGAGCGCGCCGGTAACCCGCCACTCTGGAACGGACGGCAGCAGTCGATACCTATTGCTCTTCGAGTTGACCGAGGATCGCTACCCGCCACCCGGCGACCGCCTGCTCCAGCCTTTCGAAGGTGACGTCGTCGACGTCAAACTCGCTGCGGGAGAGTCGGCGGATGGCACCAAGTGCGTCGGCGAGGGCGGCGAGGTCGAAGCCCGGGTCCTTCTCGACGGCCAGCTCGCAGAGGCGCTCGAACCCGTAGAGCCGAGCCAAGTGGTGGACGTCCACGAAGTCGCGGGCAAGCGCCCGGCTGAAGAGCGCCAGGAGCTTGCCGGCGGCCAGCTCTTCCCCGGCCATAACCGGCCCGAGTCGGCTCGACTCCGCCGGGCGGATCCGACTGTCGTAGCAGAGATCGACGGTCGTCTGGTCGCCGCTCGCGCTCACCTCGAGGCGGACGAACCCGTGGCTCACCTGCTGGTGCTCGACTGCCATCCCCGCTTCTTCGAGCGCCTCCTCGAATCGGGGAAGCAACCGATTGACGGCCGCCGGGGTCGTGGCGAAGAAGTCCAGGTCTCTGGTTTCCCGGTCCACATCTCCCCGGACGATGAGCGCCGCCCCGCCAGCCAGCGCGAAATCCGAGGCCTCAGGCAGGGCAGCGAAGATGGTGGCGATCCGCTCCTGGAGGGGAGTCAGCACGCCAGTTCGAGGCCACGATGCTCCTTCAGCCAGGCGGCCCAGGCCCGGCGGACCGGCTTGGGAAGGTACAGCTCTGGCCAGAGCGCCACGAGCTCGTCCACGTCGATGAAGTATCGAACGTCCGCCTCGGTGCCCTCGGTCAGCACCTGCTCGTAGACCAGCGCCCGGTCCTGCCGGTCACCGAGGTCGTACTCCCGGAAGGGAGTGCTCCAGCGAACTCGCAGGGGAAGGCGCACGACTCCGTTCGCCTTGGGGACGGAGGGATCGTCGACGTCGTCAGGGATGGGCACGGGCCGGATGTCCCACCAGCGCGCTGTCTTGGCGTCGGTCGCAGCCCTCTCTGGCTCCACGCCGCCAGCGTACCGCCGGCCCGGGTCCGGACTCGTCGCTACGGGCATGGACAGAGAAAGCGGACCCTGCCTACAGCCGGTCGCCGAGGGACAGGCGCTTGTGGGCATCCCGGGCGCGCTCGTCGGCGGCGCTGGCGGCGTAGCGGGAGAGCATGTCCCGGCCCCGCCAGCCGGCCAGGCGCATGAGGTCGCCCTCGTTGCCGCCGGCGGCCAGCCAGGCGTGGGCGAAGGTGTGGCGCAGCTGATGGGGATGGAGGTCGGGGATGCCCGCTCGTTCCCCTCGTCGGCGCAGCATCGTGGCCAGGCCCGACTCGTTCAGGCGTCCGCGGCGCTGGATCCAGCACCAGGGGAGCTCGGCGTGGGGGTGGCGGCGGCGGACCCGTAGATACCGGTCGACGGCGAGGGCGGTCTTGCGGCCGAAGGGACAGGCCCGCTCCCGGCGCCCCTTCCCGAGCACGAAGGCCACCTGCTGGTCCAGGTCGAAGTCCTCGACCCGCAGGCCGAGCAGCTCGCCGCGCCGCATCCCGGTGTCGGCCAGGAGCCGGACGATGGCTGCGTCGCGGCGGTCCTCGAACTCCGTCCCGCCGCAGTCCGCGAGCAACCGGCGCAGGTCGTCCTCACTGAGCACCGGCACCGGCTGCTCGGGCACCTGCGGTGGCGTCATCCGCCGCATCGGGCTCTCCGTCACCTCCCCTTCGTCGACCAGGTACTTGAAGAACTGCTGGAGGGCCCGGAAGCGGTTGGAGGCAGTGGCCGGCTTCCAGCGCTCCAGGAGCATCTCGAGGTAGGCCTCGACGTGCTCCCGGCGCACCCGTGCGACGTCGGTCGGCATCCCCCGCTCGCCGAGGAAGCGCGCCAGCTGCTCCACGGCCTCGAGGTAGGTCTCGACGGTCCGGGGCGAGCGGTTGGCGGCCCTGAGGTAGCGCTCGAACGACTTCGCCAACCCCGGGATGTCCCCAGGTACGCTGGATGCGGGTGTCCCGGTCGGGGCCCCGGGAGGAGGCATGTCGTCAGGCCGAGTTATATTCGTTCGGTGCGCTGTGCTCCGGCGAGGCACAGTCGCAGAGTAGCAAAAGCCCTTGTGAGAGAACAGAAGTACGACCGGGGAGTGGCGCAGTGGTAGCGCACCTGCTTTGGGGGCAGGCGGTCGGGGGTTCAAATCCCCCCTCCCCGACGGGTAGCGTTATGTGCTCTGCGGGCGTCGTTCAACGGTAGGACCGCTCTCTTCCAAGGAGCCGATGCCGGTTCGATTCCGGTCGCCCGCTCTAGTCCTGTAGGCGGAACCGCTCATACCGCCGGTCCAGGAAGAGGCAGTACTTCGCCTTGATCTCGGCTGTGGGGATCACGTAGGCGGTGGCGTCTCCACAGACAACGAACAGCCATTCATAGGCCGCCGGGTCAAACAACCTCGTATTGTCATCAATCATCAGGTCGTAGGGCTGGCTGTCGGTGAGGGGGATGGCCACTCGGACACCGATCCGAGAGAAGTACGCAATCGCGACCCCTAACCCTGCACTGGGGCCGACCCTGACGACCGGCTAGTTCAAGAACTCCCGCTGACCACGCCGGCGGACGGGCGGGCGGCGAGGTCGCCCGTCTCCACGAACCCGCCGGCGGACAGGCCCGGGGGCACGACCCCTTCGAGGGCCCGGTCGAGGAAGGACCCCAGCAGCGACCAGCCCGCCTCCGACGGGGGCGCCGAGACGGTGGCCAGCGACAGGGCGAAGCCGATCTCGTTGACCCGGGGCCGGGGGCCGGGGAAGACGACCAGGCAGCGCCGGGTGCACAGCCGGGCGACGCCGGTCATGGGATCGGGCGGGCCGTGGGCCAGGGAGCGGGCGTAGCCCAGCTTGTCGTCGTGGTAGGTGACGTTGCGGCTCCAGGTGGCGTCGACGGCCATCACCACGGGCTCGCCGCCGGCGGGCCACCACTCCACCACCGCGTCGGGGCTGCGCTTGCGGCCCTGGGCCACGATGCCCTCACCCCGGCGGGGATAGACCCGGTCGAAGGCGACGCGCACCCGGCCCCGGGGCGTGATCGCCTCCTCGGCACCACCCCGGGGCAGGGGCGGCCCCGGGCGGGCCGGCAGCCCGAGGCGCCGGCGGACGGCCGCCCGCACCGCCTGGGCCACCCACACCTCGAAGAGGGCGTTGAGGGTCTGGGTCCGCAGCCCCAGGGCCACCGGGTCCCCCGGGAGGGGCGAGAACCGCAGGCTGTCGTCGAGGGCGTCGGCCAGGTTCCGGAACGCCCGGTAGTGCGGGTGGTCCCGGAGCACGAAGCTGACCCGGGGCGCGGGCCCGGCGGCCAGGCCGGCCCACGGCTCCTCCCCCGCCAGCAGCTGCAGCGCCCGGGCCGAGGACACCAGCTCGCCGGCCAGGTCGGTGTCGACCAGGGTCTCGGCGGCCGTCGCCTCCCGGACCAGCCCCAGGAGCCGGCGGACCACCCCGACCACGAACCGGTTCTCGGGCGTGTCGGGGCTGCGCTCCCGGGCCAGGGTCGCCACCTGGCCGAAGCGGGGCGCCTCGGGCGGCCGGGGCGGGTCGAAGGGATGGAGGCGGCGCAACAGCAGGCGCCGGCCGCCGGTGCGCTCCAGCGACGCCCACTCCCGGCGGGTGGCCGAGGCGGTGACCGGCGCCCGGTGCAGGGCGGCGAAGGCGGGCAGGGCCCGGCGGAGGAGGGCGATGGCGACCAATGCCCGTTCCTCGTCCCTCCTGGGCACCCGGGGCGCCAGATCGGCCCAGATGCGGGCCCGGCCGGCGGGATCGGCCAGGGCGCCGGCGCCGGCCCAGCTGCGGAACTGCTCGACCAGGAAGGCGAAGCCCTCCACGGTGGTCCGCCCGGGCAGCACCACCACCCGGGGGCGCACGGCGCCGACCCCCGGGGCGGTGAACATCAGGTCCAGCTCCCCCACCCACTGCTCCCGGCGGGCGTCGGCCACCCACTGCGGGTCGGCCCGGTCGCCCACGAAGGGCACGGGCAGGCCGGCGATGAGCAGCTCCCCGGCCATCCCCGGCGCCAGGGCGAAATCGAAGGCGGTGGCCTCGTCGATGCGCAGCGGATCGCCCGAGACGGGAACCTTCCGGCCCCCGAGCAGGAGGCTCATGCCGGCCTCAGGAGAGCCGCATCTGGCCCAGGGTGAAGTCCTGGCGCCGCAGCTCGGTCATCATCCGCTCCAGGGTGGCCACCGACCGGGGGAACTCGCCCGGCGCGGCCCGCAGGCGCCCGATGATGGCTTCGAGCACCTCGGGGTGGGCCGGATCCGACCGGGAGAAGCGCAGCCGGGGCAGGACCTGGGCCGAGAGCGCCCAGTCGAGGGCGGCTTCGGAGCTGTGGCCCCGGGCCGCACCCATCACCGCCCAGCGCACCAGGCGCCCCGCCGCCCGGTACCCGAGGCCCTGGCCGGCGTCGTCGAGGCTGCCGTCGAGGTCGACCAGGAGCTTGGGCACCCACGGGGGGACGGCCGCCGCCTCGGGGAGATGGTCGAGGAAGGCCTTCAGCTCGCCCGCCTCCACCACCAGATAGGCGGCCCGGTCGAGGATCTTGGCCGACACGGGTTGGGTGGTCTCGTCCAGGTTGACCGTGCCCACCACGACCAGGTTGGCCGGGTAGGCCACCTCGGCCGGGAAGCCCTCCTCGTCGCCACCGGTGTGGAAGGCGACCCGGCCGCCGGCCACCTCCATCTTGGACAGCAGCTCGGCCAGGTAGTGCTCGGGACGGGCCAGGTTCATCTCGTCCAGGCACAGGTGGTAGGGCCGGTCGGGGTCGGCGGCGGCGGCCAGGATGAACTGGGCCGCCGGCGTCGACGAGAAGCGCGCCCCGGGGAAGGGCGGCAGGTAGCCGAGAAGATCCTCGTTGGCGTGCCAGTCGGGCCGGACGGCCACCAGGCAGAAGGCGGCGCCCAGCTCATCGGCGGCTTCGCCGGCCAGGCGGGTCTTCCCCGTCCCCGAGGGCCCGGCCAGGATCACGAGACGGCTCTCGGCCAGGGCCAGCTCGTACTGGGCCACCAGTGCCGGCGTGTAGAAGCCACCCCGGGCCCGGAGCCGGGCCTGGAGATCCTCCGGCGGCGCCTCGGCCGGCTTGGCCGTCCGCTTGGCCTTGCGGGGGGCGGCGGCCCGGGCCTGCTC
>JBOGFE010000181.1:0-4105 GCA_050741935.1 Acidimicrobiia bacterium
CCTCCTCGGCGTCACACGAGCCAGCGCCTGGCAACGCTTCGCCGGGCGCACCCCAGCCAACCGGACACCCCTCAACCCCGACTGACCACCAGGAGGTCGCCCCAAAGAACCCGATCACCCAACCCCCAGAAGCCCCGACACAGAAGCCAACAACCATCGAACGAACAACCGAGGAACGGGGACTTCTACCTGGCCACCAGCGGGGACCACGAACTGGCCGTTGACACCAGTCCCGGGAGCGACAGCACGCCGGCCAGCATGGCCTGGGCGGGGCTTCGCTCCGCGTCGGGGTGGACGAGCCCGGCCAGGAGGCGGCCGGCCCAGGCCTCCCCGTCCGCCCCGAGGGGGTCGTCGGCCACCACGGCCACGTCGCGTGCCGCGCCGGTTTCGGCCAGGGCCCGGCCGGGCTCGACGTCGGCCAGGCTCAGGGGCACGGCGAGGACGTCGATGGCGCCCCGCCCGAGCGCGGCCCGGGCCTCCTCCTCGCCCGCCGTCGCCACGCCCAGCGCCCGCACCCAGCCGGACTGCCGGTCGGCGTCGAGCTGCGCCCACAGGTCGTCGTCCTCCAGCGCCTCGAGCGGGGGCTGGTGGAGGACCCAGAGGTCGACCCAGTCGGTCTCGAGCCGGCGCATCCCCGCCTCCAGCCGGAGGCGCACCTCCTCGGGTCGCCACTCCCGCCCCGGGGGGCTGAAGGCGCTGGCGCCGGCGCCGGCCACACACCGGGCACCGAGGACCACATGACGGCGCTGGTTGCGCAGCGTCCGGGCCAGCGCCTCCTGGGCCTCGCCCTCGGGCCTCGAGTCGAAGAGGGTGATCTGGGCGTCGAGGGCGGCCCGCACCAGGGCGGCCGGAGTCGTCAGGTTCGAGGGCCGGGCCAGGGCCCCGGTCGACCACCCCACCGCCGACACCGCCATCCCGCTGGTTCCCAGGGGCCACTGCGGCATGGTCATGACAGGGCCTGCGTCAGCAGGGCCTGTCGGCCGGGGCGGGGGCCCCCGGCCGTACCGCGATGAGCCGCCAGGCGAAGAGCCATCAGCACAGCAGGGCTCCGAGGCGCTCGGTGAGCGCGTCGAGGGAGAAGTGCTCCCGGGCCAGGGCCAGGTTGGCGTCGAAGGCGGCCTCGTCGGGCGACTCCAGGGCCGCGGCCACCGCGGCGGGGTCACCGGCCGGGAGGAAGCGGAAGCCGAGGGCCAGGATCTCCTCCAGGGCGGGGTAGCCGGCCACGGCCAGGAGACGCCGGGCCCAGACCGACTCGATGACGGGCTGGCCGAAGCCCTCCCCGTGGGTGGAGGGGAAGACGACCAGGTCGCAGGCGGCGTAGGCGTCGGCCATGGTGACGGCCCCGACGAGCTGGTCCGTGCGGGTGAGGGCCACCGGGATCCCGGCGCCGGCCACCAGGCGCTCCAGCTCGGGCCGGTACCCGTCCTCGGGGGGACCGGGGAGCCAGTAGAGCGTGCGGGCTCCGGGCCGGAGCCCGGCCCGGGCTTCGGCCAGCCGGAGGGCGGCGGGGATGTTCTTGCGGGCGACGGCCCGGGTGGGTTGGAGCACCAACCGGTCGCCGGGCTCGAGTCCCAGGGCGGCCCGGGTCGACCGGCGCCGTCCGGGTGGGGCGTCGAGGTCGAAGGCGTTGCGCACGGTGACCGCCTCGTGGCCCCGCCGGCCCAGCTCGTCCCGGGAGAAGTCGTTGATGGTCACGTGCAGGGCTCCCGGGAGCCGGGGGGGCAGCGCCGTCACATGGGCGGTCTCGGGTCGCTGCCAGGCCAGGTCGTGGTGGTGGAGCACCACCCGGGCCGAGCCGGCCCGCAGCCGCCGGTCGAGGGCGGCGGTGAGCTCGGTGGCGCCGGCCAGGTTGAGGGGCAGCGACAGCAGGTTCTCGACCACCACCACGTCGCAGCCGGCCAGGGCGGCGTCGAGGACCTCCGGTTCGGGTGGGGAGGCGCCGGCGGGCTGGCCGTCGGGGCCGGGAACCGACTCGGCCGCCACCCCGAGCCCGGGCACCACCACGTCACCCGGGCGGGCCCCGTCGACGAGCTCGCCCGCCACGCGTCGCAGGTGGTACCCGAGGCGCTCCAGGGCCCGGCCCCAGGTGGCGGCCTGGACGGACACCCCATCAGGTCCGCCCAACCGGAACGACACCAGGGCGGCGGTGGGGGACATGCGCCCCGACGATAGGCGTCGGCCCGGGCCTTGGAAGAGCACGCGCGGCTTCGCCCCTTTCGGTGCCCACAGGGCGAACCGCCGGTCGACGCCCGGGCTACGCCGACGGTATGAACCGTCTTGGCATGGAGGGTTCACTCGCGGCCCGGCGCCGGCGTGCGGGGGCCCTCAGCTGGCGAGGCCGGGGAGCGTGGGTTGCGCCTGCGCGTACGGGTCCTCAACGCCCCGCGTTGGGCGGTGGCTACGAATCTCCCTCCAGATGTTCCGGAGCTCGTCGGTCGCCTGGTAGTACCGCCCACGCTTCTCACCGACCGGGTGGAGCAGGCCCGCCTTCGCCATCGCTCGGAGGTCGCGGGTGGCGCTGTCATCGGTGATGTCATCGCCGCTCGAGGACCGGACGGTCTTGACGTAGAGCGCTCGTCGAAGACGCCACCCCCGAGCAGCGTCGCAGAGCGGCCCGACACACCGGTCGGGAAGCTTGTGCCGACGGACGAGCTGCTCGCACCGGTCCCACAGCGCTTCGGTCTCCTGGATCCGGCGCAGGAGCGTCAATGCCTGCCGGTAGTGCGCCGTCAGACAGAACCGGAGCCAGGGTCTCGCCTCCCGGCCTGGACTCCACCCGCCTTGGGCGACTTCCGTCAGCACGTCGTAGTACGCGGTCGTGTTCCGGCCCAGGTACTCCTCGATGCTGAGAAACTCGGGCGAGAGGATCCCGTCGCCGGCGAGGACATAGGACTGCAGGCAGCGGGCCATTCGCCCGTTGCCGTCGCTGAACGGGTGGACGAGAGCGAGATTCAGGTGCGCCATCGCCGCCCGGATGACCGGGCCACCCTCGCCGCTATTCATCTGGGCGAGGGTCTCCGCGACGAGCCCCTCTATGTCGTTGCGGTCGGGCCCCAAATAGGCCGTCTGCCCTTCCTGGTCCTCGACCCATACGGCGCCCGGCCGCCATTGGCCGGGGTGCTTGCTCAGGTCGTACTTCATCATCATGAAGTGCAAGGACTTCACGAGGGACTCGTCGAGCAGGGGCATGGGCGGAGCGGCGGCCAGCTGCAGCACGTACGTCACCGCGTCGCGGTAGCCGGCGATCGCCTGTTGGGTCTCCTCGTCTGCATCGAGGGGCTCCTCATGCTCGATCAGCGCAGCCACGTCCTCGACGCTGGCGTGGTAACCCTCGATCGAGTTCGAGCCTTGTATCGCCCGCGCCAGGGTGGCGCGCCGAAGCGTGCCGAACCAGCGGCGCGGCTCGTGGAGGTAGAAGCGGAGCCGCGTCCGGAGCTGGTCGAGCTCGGCCAGGACGGCGACGTCGGCTGGCTCGAGGGATGGCGTGCGGTAGATCATGCCGGTATCGTAGCAAGTAATCGACAGAGAATGCCCATTAGTTAACGACATCTGATGTCGGTTTCCCGTAGGATATGCCGCACTCCCTCGCCTCGAACGGCGTAGAAGGCTGGCGCCGAGAGGGAGCGCGCACGTCCCGAGCGTTGGAACGCAGATCTTGCCCACCGGAATGAACGGTGGCGCCTGACCCTCTCTCTAGGCGGCGGCCTCGATCGCTTCCAGCGCCACGGGCGGGCGCCGGGTGGGGGCGGGCCGGCTGCGGTGGACCAGCACGTCCACCAGCCCCACCAGCATGATGAGGTCGCCGAAGGACAGCGCCTGGTTGAGGGGCCGCAGCACGATGACGTCGCCCAGGAAGGTGAGCGAGTCCGACGGGCGCTCGGCGTGGTGCTTGACCGTCTCGGCGAACCCGGGATCGGTCCGGATGGGCATCCCGCCGTTGACCGTGATGACCAGGGCGTTGAGGGCGATGCCGAAGGCCACCACCGACATCCCCTTGTTGGTCAGGTTGGCGGCGCAGAACCCGAGCAGGAGCAGGTAGGACACGCTCAGCAGGACGTGGCTCAGCCCGCTGGCGGGACCGGACCAGAAGAGGTCGAGGGCGACC
>JBOGFE010000182.1:0-10631 GCA_050741935.1 Acidimicrobiia bacterium
CCATCTTCCGCAATGCCGTGAACGACGACCTCATCCGCCGGTCGCCCTGCTTCGCCATCAAGCTCCCGCCCAAGCCCGACACGAGGGTCGAGCCCCTCCGGCGAGAAAACGTCGAGGCGCTCCTCGAGGTCCTCCCCGTCCGGTACCGGGCGCTGGTCGTCGTCGGTGCCGGCGCCGGCCTCCGACAGGGGGAAGCGTTCGGTCTAACGGTCCCGAACGTCGACTTCCTGCGCGGCCGGGAGATCCGGGTGCGGCAGCAGTTGAAGCACCTCGCGCCGGACCCTCCCTACCTCGGCCGCACGAAGACGCCTTCGAGTGTCCGGACGGTTCCCGTCGGCGACACGGTCCTCCACGCTCTCGCCCGTCACCTCGAAGTGTTCCCGGCTGCGACCGAGCTCGCCGTGTACCCGTCGGGGCAGCCGGAGCTCCTGGTCTTCACCGACGACCGGGGCGAGCCCTTGCGCGGCAACAGGTTCGCCCGCGTGTGGGGCCGGGCACGCCGCGATGCCGGGCTTCCGGACGACGTCACGTTTCACGATCTTCGCCACTACTTCGCCTCGCTCCTGATCCACAAAGGGCTTTCGGTCAAGGCGGTGCAAGAAGCCCTTGGCCACAAGACCGCGACGGAGACGCTGAACACCTACGGCCACCTCTGGCCCGACGACGCCGGGCTGACGAGACGGGCCGTGGACGAGGTCCTCGGGCCGTGTGTCGCCGCCCGCCAGGTGGCCGAGCAGTAGGCGGTTCCGTGCCCGAGGTTCCGGCGTGGCCCGGTCTGGTCCTCAACATCGGCGGCCAGGGCGAGATCGCCTACGCGGTCGACATCAACAACCTGGTCACCCCGACCGTCGACCCTGAGCTGTTCATCCACTCCGGCCGGTTCATCCGGGCCGACGCCACCGCGCTGCCTGTGCGCGCCGCCGTCGCCGACGCCGTGAAGGGGAACCGGTTTCCCGTCGGCGACACGGCCTTCCGGCTGGCGGTCGCGGCCGAGGCGTTCAGGGTGTTGAGACCGGGCGGGGTGTTCCGTATCTGGTCGGCCACCGGCGGCGGCCGGCTCTGGCTGCCAGCCCTGCTCACCTCCGGTTTCTCGCCCGCTACCCTGGGAGCAGGCTATGCCGAAGGGATGAGGCCGTGAGCAGCGCCGAGCAGTGGGCAGCCCAACCCGAAGCGGTGCACGTCGAAGACGTCGCCGACTTCCTGGCCGCCTGCCCGCCGCCCGTCCACACCAGTGACTTCGAGGCGTGGCGCCGGCGGGTGGAGGCAGAGCTCGGCCATGGCGCCCTGCCCGGCCTGGTCGAGCTCCTCGAGATCGGGTCGCCGGCCGAACAGGACGCCGCCATGGCAACCGCCCGGGCCCTTGGCGCCGAAGTGTGGGCGGTCGGGGTCGAGCCGGAACTGGAGTGGCAGGTCACGCTTCCCGGCGGAGCCCCACGCTCGATCCGCCCCCGCCGCCACGCACGCCCCCGCCAGCTCTGAACGCACCGCCGACGCTCGAGGGCCCGGTTCGGAATCGCGGCGATTTCCGGGCGGGTCGGCCGGCTGATGGCTAGTGCTCATCGCCGGCATTATGCGTGTATTCCTGGCGCCTCCGGCAGGCCGACTAACCGAAGCGCTTTCCCTGAGTCGATAATTGGCTGGTGGCTCGAAGCCGACGGTTGCGGATCACTGCGCTGATTGCGTGTTTTCTTGTCGCTGGCTGCCGTTCGGATGCCGGTTCGACCTCGTCGCTCGCCGCCGGAACCAAGATTCGGGTGCCTGATCACTACGACCTGACGTCGATGGCCTGGCGTCCGGATGGATCGTCACTGGCGGTGCTCGGTGAGTACGCCTCCGGCCGGGTCTTTACGGTGTCGAAGGGCCGTTTCAGGCCGCTGACGGCGTCGGGCACGGACATTCGGAGCTTTGGTTGGATGCCGGGTGGCCAATCGATTCTCGCTGCCGAGGAGGTCCGATCCGGGCCAGATCCGGACGACATCTACGCCTCAGCGCAGAGCAACCTCGTCGAGATCAACCTGAACGGCCAGGTAATTCGAACGGTGGCCCTACAGCGGCCCCTGCTGTTGCGATATGGCCTCGCCGTGGGGAGAGACGGCGACTTCGTGATCGCAGCCGGCGGGCCTCCGGCCCCCGGCGGATTCGACTTCGACGCCCAATTGTTTCGGATCGACCTCGCATCGGGAGCAGTCGGCGATTTACCGAACCCGGAAGGTGTCCACCTGTCCGGACCGCAGTTCATCGGTGACCACCAGCTGGTCGCATTCGCCGACGGTGAGGACGACAAGGAGTCGAACGACCGCGACCACCTGGTCGTGGTCGACCTTCCGACCGGCACTAGCCACCGGCTGAGCCCGCCCGGACTTCGACCCCAGGGGTACTCGGTCGTGCCAGGCACACAGGATGTTGTCTACCGGGCATGGGACACCACCGAAGGAAGCGTCCGACATGCTCTCTGGCGCCAAAGCGCCAGCGATCAGCAACCGACAATGCTCGACGACGATAACGAGGCTCACGAGGTCGCCGTCCACCCGGACGGAAAGCGTGTCGCCTACGAACAACTCGACATCCCAATGCCCCCGAAACAGTGGATCCATTTCGAACAGCTCTAGACATCCACGACATGAACCACCCCGGGTTTGATGCAGTGCCTATCCCTGGGCCTCTGGGTTCGGGGGAGGAGACTGCTGATCGTGGCCCGACCGAAGAAGTACTCCGATGAGCTCCGTCGTCGTGCTGTCGAGGAGGTCCTGGACCGGAAGCGGAAGATCCCGGAGGTGGCGTCCCAGCTGGGGATCGTCTCGCCGGAGACGTTGAGGAAGTGGGTCCGTCAGGCGGAGGCCGACCGTGGCTTGCGGCCGGCGCCGACGACCGAGGAGCTGGCGGAGATCAAGGCGCTGAAGAAGGAGGTGGCCGACCAGGCGCGCACGATCGAGATCCTCAAGGCGGCCACCAGTTTTTTCGCCAAGGAGGTCGACCCGCACCAGCGGTGAGCGCCCGGTTCATCGACGCCCACCGGGATCGTTGGCCGGTGGCGGTGATGTGCCGGGTCATCGGCCTGTCGGAACGGACGTACTACGCGGCTAAGGCCCGGCTGCCGTCGGCCCGGGCGCTCAGCGATGAGGTGGCCAAGGTCGAGATCCGCCGGGTGTGGACCGCCAACTACCAGTGCTACGGCGCCCGGCGGATCTACAAGCAGCTGCGCCGGGAAGGCCACCAGATCGCCCGCTGCACGGTCGAGCGGCTCATCCCTGCATGGGGATCCGCGGTGTGCAGCGGGGCAAGAAGCACTGGACGACGACCCCGGACAAGACCGCGCCCCGAGCGCCTGACCTGGTCGACCGCCAGTTCGTCTCCGTCCGGCCCAACCAGCTCTGGCTGGCCGACATCACCTACGCCTCGACGTGGGAGGGCTGGCTCTACGTTGCCTTCATCCTCGACGTCTACAGCCGCATGATCGTCGGCTGGCAGATCGCCAACCACCTCCGCACCGATCTCGTCCTCGACGCCCTGGAGATGGCCCTGTGGCGGCGGGACCTGACCTTCGGTGATCTCACCCATCACTCGGACGCAGGCTGTCAATACACGAGCTTCCGTTACACCGACCGCCTCGCCGAGGCCGGTATCTCGGCCTCCATCGGCTCCGTCGGGGACTCGTTCGACAACGCCATGGCCGAGGCTCTGAACGGGAGCTACAAGGCCGAGCTGGTCAAGCTCCACGGCCCATGGAAGACCCGCCACCAGCTCGAGATCGCCACCATCGAGTGGATCGACTGGTACAACGCCAGCCGCCTCCACAGCGAGATCAGCGACATCCCACCAGCCGAGCACGAGCTCGACTGGTACCTTCAAAACCCCGCCCCTGCCAACGCCGAAAACCACTAGCCCGCACTGCGCGAAACCCGGGGGGATTCAACAGCGAATGACGTGCCGTTTCTCAGCGGGTGAGTGCTTCAGACTGGGGATTACGCAGGCGGGTTCGGAGTTCCCAGCAGGCCCTGACGGCGGGCTTCGTCGGCCGCCTCTGGGGCCGGGCGGCACTTCCAGGGCAGAGCGATCACATGGTCTGGTCCGCCCCACGAGCCCAGGGTCAGGACGACAAGTTCCCACTTCGTCGGCGGTTCGTTGGGATAGTCCAAGAGGCAGCTGACTACTGCGAGGCGGCCGTCGCCCAGCCGCACCAGTTCACCGGCGTGATAGACGCTGGGCCAGTCGTGGGACGGGCTTTGCGGCCAGTCGTCATGGTCCTCCACGACCGTTGGCGGCCACTCACCTGCCCGCCAGGAATCCTCGCCGTTCGGTTCCCACGGTCCAGGAAGGTCCTGGCCCCCCCAGTTCCTCGCCAAGTGTCCCGCCAGGCGAGCGCCGGCGTCCTCCATCGGCGCGTCCAGGCGGATGCCGTCCAGGTAACCGTCCCACACGCCGGCGCTGTCGTAGATCACCCACCCCCACAGGTGGGCAGTCCGGTTGAGGACGACGCTGACTACTTCGCCCGGGCTACGCACGAGCAAAGTCTGGCGCTACTTTCATTACCGATTCCCCAAGCGCGTCCCGGACGCCAGGGCACCCAGCGAACAAAGTGCCGGTATAGGTCGGTTCTTCTGGGCCGGACTGGTGCCGCGAAATCGCACGGTATCGCCGGGACGGGCGCTGTTCGGCACGGCACCGTCGGGGAATGAGCGCTGCGGACCTGATGTGGACCTGGAGCACTCGATAGTGCCCTGACTAGCGCTTTTGCCCGCTGGAGCAAGAAGTACAAGTTCTGCCACGGGCGTTGAGGGCGACGGCCCTGTGGCTCGGCGTTCTACCCCGGCCTTCTGAGCGGGGCGCGGTTGACGAGAACTGAGTAGCCGGATCCCTTCGCCAGGCGCTCGTCGGCGGTGACGAGGGTGAGGCTGTGAGCAGCCGCGGTAGCGGCGATGAAGCGGTCGGCGGGATCGTCGTGGGCGAGTGCGACGGTCCGGCTCCGGATGGCCACGTCCCGGGTCACTGGAGCATCCCGCATCGGAACCCGGCTGAGCTGCAGAGCGACCCAGTCTGCCGGAGGCGAGTCGAGTTCGATCCTGCCCCGCTCGGCCAGGATCATTGCCTCCCAGGCGCTGATGGACGAGAGCCACAACTCGTTTTCGGGGTCTTCGAGTGCGGCGGCGACCTTACGGGAGAGCCGCTGCGGGCTGAGCAGTCCCCACAGCCAGATGTGGGTGTCGAGCAGGAGCCTCAATCCGCCATCGCTTCCCAGTCCGCCGGATCGACCGCAGGCTCGACGATGTCACCCGTGATCCGTCCCGATCCGGCCGCCGACCCCAGCCACGACCGCGACGGCGACGGGCGCGAGGGCGGCACGATCTCTGCCACGGGCTTGCCCCGCCGGGTGACCAGGATCGGCCGGCCGCTGCGGTTCACCTCCGCGAGCACCGCCAGGCACCTCGCCTTGAAGTGGGAGATGGCAATCGAATCCATGGACCAATCGTATCATGGTCCATGATCATGGTCAGTTTCTCTTCTCAACGACGGCAGAGGGCGCAATTGTCGAAGACTGGGGCTCGTGCCCGTCTCGAGATCCAGGCCCGGCCGCATCGAGGTCCGCCTCCGGGCGTGAGTCCCTCCTGGGCCTACGATCGGTCTGTGGCGAAGCGACCGAACGCGATGGCGGTCGTTCTTTTCACGGACCTGGTCGGGTCGACGGAGCTCCTCGCCGGCCGGGGTGAGAGCGCCTTCGACGGCCTGCGACGTGACCACTTCGCCGCGCTGCGCGGCGTCGTCGCCCGCCACGGCGGCGAGGAGGTCAAGACGCTGGGCGACGGCATCCTGGCCACGTTCGTCTCGGCGTCCGACGCCGTGGCGGCGGCTGTGGCGGCCCAGCAGGCGGCGGAACGGCATTCGCTGTCCCTCCGGGTAGGCCTGGCCATCGGCGACGTCGCCATCGAAGACAATGACGTGTTCGGCACGCCGGTGGTGGAGGCCGCCCGGCTGGTGGCCGCGGCCGGGCCGGGGCAGATCCTGGCCACGGCGCTGGTGCGGGGCATGGCCGGGGGTCGCAGCCCGGCTGGGTTTGTCGACCTTGGGCTTCGCAACCTCAAAGGCCTGGCCGAGCCGGTGGCGGTGTGCGAGGTGCCCTGGGCCCCGGGGCCGGGAGTCGCCGAGGCGGTGCCGTTGCCGGGGATGCTCACCGGCGGCTGGGAGGTGTTCGTCGGGCGCGAGGGTGAGATCGAGCAGCTGGCCCGGATCTGGAAGGAGGTGTTGGCGGATGGCCGGCGCCTGGCTTTCCTGGCCGGGGAACCGGGGATCGGCAAGACGCGCCTCGCCGCCGAGCTGGCGGCGGGGGTGCGGGGCGACGGCGGCCTGGTCCTGGCCGGCCGTTGCGACGAGGACATGGGCGTCCCGTACCAGCCATTCGTGGAGGCGCTCCGCCACTACGTGACCCACGCTCCGGAGGCGCGCCTGGGCCGGTTCCCGGGTGAGCTGACCCGGCTCGTGCCCGAACTGCCGGACCTGGTTCCGGGCCTTCCCGCGCCCTTGCGTTCGGACCCCGATACGGAGCGCTACCGGCTCTTCGACGCGGTGGGGTCCTGGCTCTCGGACGTTTCCGCGGAAACGCCGTTGCTCGTGGTCCTGGACGACCTGCACTGGGCGGCCCAGCCCACCGTCCTGCTGCTCCGCCATGTGATGCGCTCGGACCTTCCGCTCCGGTTGCTGGTGGTCGCCACCTACCGGGACACCGACGTGGGCCGGGCCCACCCGCTCGGTCCAGGCCTGGCCGACCTGCGGCGCCTCCCGGGAGTCGAGTGCCTGTCCGTCACCGGCCTCGACCGGGTGGGGGTGGGAGCGTTCCTGGCCAGGCTGGCCGGGCATCCGATCGACGGCGAGGACGGCGAGTCCCTGGTCAGGACGGTGTGGGAGGAGACCGAGGGCAACCCGTTCTTCCTGGGCGAGATGCTGCGCCTCCTGTCCGAGTCGGGGGCCATTGCCCGCCAGGACGACCGGTGGGTGATCACGGTCGAGGACCTGGGCATCCCCGAGGGGGTGCGCGACGTCGTTGGCCGGCGGCTTTCCCGCCTCTCGGACGACGCCAACCGGACGCTGGCGGTAGCGGCCGTGGCCGGTCTGGAGTTCGAACCGGCTGTCGTACGCGCCGCCGCCGGCCTGGCCGAGGAGGATCTGGCCGCCGCCCTCGATGAGGCCCTGGCCGCCCGTCTGGTCGAGGAGGTGCCCGGGGTCCTGCCCCGGAACCGGTTCGCCCACTCCCTCGTGCGGGCCACGCTCTACGACGAGCAGAACGCCGCTCGGAAGGTGATGCTGCACCGCAAGGTGGCCGAGGCGATCGAGACCGTTCACGCCGGGGCCCTCGATGCCCACCTGCCCGCCCTCGCCCACCACTGTGCCCGGTCGGCCGTCTCGACTTCGGAGACCGCCAGGGCCGTCGACTACGCCGCCCGGGCCGGGAACCGGGCCATGACGCAGCTCGCCCCGCAGGAGGCTGCCGTCTTCTACCGGTCGGCGCTCGGGCTGCTCACCTCGGCCGGCGGGCTTGCGGACGAGGACCGGCGCTCCGATCTCGTGATCTCCCTCGGGGACGCCCAGCAGCAGGCCGGCGATCCCGAGCACCGGGAGGTACTCCTGGCCGCGGCGCGAGAGGCGAAGCAGCGGGGCGACGGACCCCGCCTCATCCGGGCCGCCCTGGCCAACTACCGGGGCAGCTTCAGCTCGGCCGGGGCGGTGGACGCCGAGCGGGTGGCGATGCTGGAAGCGGCACTCGGCGTCGCCCCCGAGGACGACGACCTGCTGCGGGCCCGCCTCCTGTCCCAGCTGGTGATGGAGGAGTCCTGGGACACGGGGGCGAAGCAGCGGCAGCGGCAGAGCGCCGAAGCGCTCGCCCTGGCCCGGCGGGCCGGCGACCCCGAGGTCCTCATCCGGGCCATCAACGCCCGGGTCTTCGCCATCTGGCACCCGAGCAACGTCCGGGAGCGGCTGGCGCTGGGTGAAGAGGCCCTTTCGATCGGGACCGAGGGCCTCGACCCGTCCCAGCGGCTGCTCACCATGACGCGGGCCAGCTTCGCCCGGATGGAGGTCGGGGACGGCCCAGGCTTCGACGGCATCCTGGCCATGCTGGAGGCGTCGATCTCCGACGTGCTCCACCCGTACCAGCGGTGCATCGCCCCTGCTCAAGCTCGGCACGGGCCGGCTCATGCACGGCGACCTGGAGGCGGCCGAGCGATTCTGCGAACGGGGGTCCGCCATCGGGGAAGCGAGCGGCGTGCTCGACACCGCCGTCTACGTCCTCGTCCAGCGCTTCGGCATCGCTTACGAGCGGGGTCGCATCGAACCCTGGATCACGGGGCCGCTCACCGTCCTGGCCGAGGGGCCGTTGCTGCTCCCCGTCTTCCGGGTCATCCTCGGCGTCGTCCACGCCGAGCTCGGCCAGACCGCTGAGGCGGCGGCGGTCCTATCCCGGCTGATAGAGACCGGCGTCGACCGCCTGCCCGAGGATCTCAACTGGGGACCGTCTCTGGCCATGGCGGCGAGCCTGTGTCATCAGGTCCACCACCAGCCGGGGGCGGCGGCCGTCCACGACCTGCTCGAGCCCTACGCCGACCTGGCCGCCGGCCACAGTCTGTTGTTCGTGGGGAGCGTTTCCCACGCCCTGGGCCTGCTGGCCACCACCCTCGGCCACCTCGACGAGGCCGACGGCCGCTTCGCCGCCGCCCACGACATGCACGAACGGCTCGAGGCCCCGATCTGGCTCGCCCGCACCCGGCTGGAATGGGGGCGCATGCTGCTGTAGCGGGGGTCGTCAGAGGACGGCGAGCGGGCCCGGGAGCTGCTGAGCCAGGCGCTCGAGTTCGGCCGTCACCTGCCGCAGCCCGTCATCGAAGCCCGGGCCGCGGCGGCCATCTCGGAGATGGGATCCCTCTGAGGGCGCTGGTGTGTCCCCTGGTGTGCCCGGCGCCCAGGGTCGCTCCTCGCCTGCGGCGGCTTCCGGCCCGACGCTCGCGTGCACCCTCGATGATTCCGGCCGTCCGATGCTGCGGCCCTGAGAGGGACCTGGAGGAGGCCGTAGCGCTGTGACCTGCACGTTGATCAGCTGGGTGCAGAAGTGCAGGTTCTGCCACGGGCGCTGAGGGCGGGAATTCGTATCAGTCGTTGTCGGGCCAGCCGAGCGCGTCAAAGACCGCGAGCGGATCGAGGTAGTCGCGCCAGCGGGTGACCTGGCGGTGGGAAATCGTGAGGACGGAGATGTAGCGGTTCGCATACGGAGCGCCGTCATGAACCGTGCGACCTTCCGATGCGTACTCCAGCACCACTGTGCCCGTGGCCGGGTCGTGGTGAACGGCGAGATCGAAACAGCGGTCGAGCCGGATCGCGTCGCCGTACGGCCGATAGAGCTCGGCGAGCGCTTCCCGGCCCTCGACGTGACGGGGGTAGCCGGGGACCGTGATGATGAAGTCGACCACCACGTCCTCGGACAAGATGTCGAAGAAGTGAACGTCATCTACGAGATCCCCCAGGCCTTCCTTGATGATCAGGAAGAAAGGCTCGAGCGCAGCGAAGTCGTCGAGATCAGCGATCGTCATGGGTTGCTCCAAGGATCGAGAGTGTCATCGGGGTTCGCGGGGCTCCGAACAGGAAGAGCCGCAGTGGTGGTTCAATAATGTCTTCCTCCCATGGGAACCCGCCGGCCGCGGCGGTTGGAGACACGATGAGCAAGGCCACGAGAACGGACACGCGGTCGCCTGCGCTGCACGCGGCCGACAGCCACGGTCTGATCCGCGTGCACGGCGCGCGCGTGAACAACCTCAAGGACGTCAGAGTCGAGCTCCCGAAGCGCCGGCTGACGGTGTTCACCGGCATCTCCGGCTCGGGCAAGAGCTCGCTGGTGTTCGGCACGATCGCGGCGGAGTCACAGCGGATGATCAACGAGACGTACAGCGCCTTCGTGCAGGGCTTCATGCCGACGCTGGCGCGGCCCGACGTCGACGTGCTCGACGGCCTGACGACCGCCATCTCCGTCGACCAGCAGCGGATGGGTGGCGACCCCCGCTCCACCGTCGGCACCGCCACCGACACCAACGCCTTGCTGCGCATCCTGTTCAGCCGGCTGGGGGAGCCGCAGATCGGGCCGCCGATCGCCTTCTCGTTCAACGTCCCGACCCGCAAGGCGAGCGGGGCGATGACCGTCGACAAGGGCAAGGGGGAGCGGATCGTGGTGCGCAACGTCGTGTACCACGGCGGGATGTGCGCGCGCTGCGAGGGCCGGGGCTCGGTCACCGACTTCGACCTGTCGGAGCTCTACGACGAGGACAAGTCACTCAACGAAGGGGCCCTGCGGATCCCCGGCTACAGCATGGAGGGCTGGTACGGGCGCATCTTCAGAGGCTGCGGCTTCTTCGACCCGGACAAGCCGATCCGCAAGTTCACCAAGAAGGAGCTGGCGGACCTCCTCCACAAGGAGCCGACCAAGATCAAGGTCGAGGGCATCAACCTGACCTACGCGGGCCTGATCCCGACGATCCAGAGATCGTTCCTGTCCAAGGACGTCGACTCGCTGCAGCCGCACATCCGCGCCTTCGTGGTGCGGGTGGTGACCTTCACCGCCTGTCCCGAGTGCGGCGGCACCCGGCTCAACGAGCCCGCCC
>JBOGFE010000183.1:0-3143 GCA_050741935.1 Acidimicrobiia bacterium
CTTCGGAGACCCGCTTCATGAGTCCCATGAACGCGAAAGGTAGTCCTCAGCGGTGGGGGTCGCGACCGCGAGCCCGGGAGTCGGGGGATGTCCCCGAAAAAAAACGGCCGTCAGCGGACGGGAGCCCGGCGCAGATGCACCCGGAAGGTCGAACCGCGGCCCTGGGGGCCGGGCTCGTAGGCCACCCGCCCGCCCATGGCCTCGGCCAGGCCCCGGGCCAGGAAGAGGCCGATCCCCGAGCCCGGCCGGGTGAAGAGCGTGGGAATGGCGGCGGCGGGGACGCCGGGGCCGGCGTCGGTCACCACCAGATCGATCCCGTCCTGCTCCTCCCAGGCCTCGACGACGACGGGCGGGGCGCCGTGGTTCAGGGCGTTCTCCACCAGGCTGGCCACGATCAACTCCAGCCGCCGGGCGTCGGCCAGCACCTCGAGCCCCGCCGGAACCTCGATCTCGACTTCGGACGGGTCGTCCAGGGCGGCGAGCGCCGCCTCCACGGCCCCGGCGGCGTCGGTTGGCCGCAGGGTCAGGCGCAGCGAGTGGCTCTCCAGCCGGGACACCTCGTACAGGTCGTCGGCCACCCGGCTGATCCGCTCGGCCTGGCGGCGGATCGAGGCGCCCGTCCGCCGGATCCGCTCGGTCGACAACTCCTCGGCGTAGGCCTCCAGGGTCACGCCGAGACCGAGGATGGTCGTGATCGGGGACCGCAGGTCCTGCGTGACCATGGCCAGGAACTCGTGACGGGCCCGCTCGGCCTCCCGGACGGCGGTCACGTCCTGGACGACGCCTTGGTAGCCGACCACGTCGCCGTCCTCGGTCCGGGGGAAGGTCACGACGTGGAACTCCCGCCGGACTCCGTCCGCCCGCAGGGCGTCGAACGTGACCTCGGCCTCACCGCCGGTTTGGACCGACACGGCGTCGAGCTGGGCCAGGGCCTCGGCGCTGGCGTCGCCCAGCACCTGGAACATGTGCTCCAGCCGGGCCCCTTCGAGATCGAGCATCGACTGGCCGACCATCGCCTGGAGCGACGGGTTGGCGTACGACAGCCGGCCGGAGACGTCGAGCTCGTAGATCCCGTCCGACGACTGCTCGACCACGTGCTGGTAGCGGGCCCGCTCGGTTTCCTCCCGGCCGATGACCGCCGACCAGTAGCCCTGAGCCAGGGCGTCGGTGAGGCGGTCCATGGCCGGCAGGACCCGGGTGAGCAGGAGCGCCAGGGCCTGGCTCGACCCCTGCCCCCGCGTCTCGGCGATCTCGATCGAGGTCTGCACCACCAGATCGCGGGAGATGCGCAGCACGACCAGCAGCTGGGGCAGCGGGCTGCCGGCCCAGGCGGCGGACGCACCGACCTCCCGCAGGTCGTCGACCAGCGACTCGTCGACGTCGTGGCCCGCCTGGGTCACGGCCAGGATCGCCTCGAAGCGGGCGGTGGACTGGTCGACGAAGCGCTTCTGCTCCTCGGCCGTCCAGATCGCCGTCTCGGGCGTGGCGGCGCAGAAGATGTCGAGCGCCCGGCGGGCCATCTCGCCGCTGCGGCCCTCGAGCGCCTCGAGCAGCTCGGTGGGGTCGGCGTCGTCGGGGACCAGGATGGTCGAACCGCCGTCGGCGTTGCGGGCCAGGAACCCCTTCAGGTCCGAGACTGAGAACGACGGCCCGTTGCCGTCTTCGCCGCTGACCTTCAGGTAGCCGGCGGTGGCCAGCGCCCGGACCGCCTCGACCGGCAGTCGGAGCAGGTCGGCCGACTCGGCCAGGTCCAACAGCCGCTTGCCGGTCCGTTCGGCGATGGCTCCCCCTCTCGGGTCAGGCAGCTTTCCAGGCCGAGTTGGCGTCGCGTCCCGACACCCGGCCCTCAGCCTTCAGCTTCAGAAGGTGGGCCAGCACCGACCGGCCCGCCATGTCGTGGAGCGCCTCGGGGACGTCGACGTAGATCTTGGCCACCAGGTCGGGAATCTTGCTCGGCCCGGCTGAGAGGATCTCGAGAATCTGCTTCTCCCGCTCCAGTCGGTGGGCGACGTAGTCGGCCAGGATCGCCTTCGGCTCGTCGAGGACGTCGCCGTGGCCGGGGCAGAGGCGGGTCAGGCGCCGCTTGCGGAGCCGCTCCAGCGACTGGAGGTAGGCGGCCATGTCACCGTCGGGCGGGTTGATGACGGCGGTGCTGCCCGACAGCACGGTGTCGCCGGTGAAGAGGACCCGCTCCTCCTCGAGGAAGAAGCACAGGTGGTCGGAGGCTTGACCGGGCGTGTGGAGCACCTCGAGGCCCCATTCGGTGCCCTCGATGATCTCCCCGTCCTTCGCCTTGCGGTCGGGGGCCCAGTCGGCCCCAACCGACTTCGGCGGGCCGAAGGCCACGATCTTGGCGCCGGTCTCCCGCTTCAGGCGGGCGACACCGGCCGAATGGTCGATGTGGTGGTGGGTGACGAGGATCCACCGCACCCGCTCCCGCATCGACGCCCCGATGATGGCCTCGATGTGGGAGGCGTCGTCGGGGCCCGGGTCGATGACGGCCACCTCGTCGATGCCGACGAGATAGGTGTTGGTGCCCGGACCGGTCATCAGGCCCGGGTTGGGGGCGACGATCCGGCGCACCAGCGGCGAGAGGGCGCTGGCCACGCCGGGGGTCATGTCGGGCATGCGGACTCCGGGATCTGCGTTGCGGGAGGCTGGTGAAGCCCCCGAATCTGCGTTGCGGGAGGCTGGTGAAGCCCCCGAATCTGCGTTACGGGAGGCTGGTCAAGCCCCCGAATCTCGCCCACGGAAGAGAGCCGCAACAGAGCCTTCAGGTTGGCGATGGTGGGGATGAGGAGCCGGATCTCCCCGGCGGCCCCCCGGGCGAGGGCCTCGGCCGGGGTGGTCCAGATCGACTCGACCGTCTCGGTGGCGTCGTGGGAGGCGACCTGGCCCGGCGGGCACTCGGCCACGAAGAAACGGGTGTCGAAGCGGCGGGCCGTCCGCCCCGGCGGCGTGATCCAGCGGGAGACGTAGTGGACGCCCGAAAGGTCGAGCGCCAGCCCTTCCGCCTGGAGCACGCCGGCCAGGGATGTCCCGCCGGTGTGCACCTCCCGGCGCCACCGGGTCAGCCGGGCGGCGGTCAGCCCCGGGGGTTGGGGGGTGTCCCCCCGACAATGGCGGCGTGAGCCGCCAGAGGC
>JBOGFE010000184.1:0-10388 GCA_050741935.1 Acidimicrobiia bacterium
GCGGCGTAGACATGCCAGCCCGGCGCCACCAGCAGGAACGGGGTGCCCGGTCGCAGCCCGGCCCACCAGTGGGCCCGGAGCGACGAGGCGCCCTGCACCTCCCGCCACTCCCGGGGCCAGGTCAGGAACGTCGTGCCCGTGGTCCCCGAGCTCACGGTCACGATCCGCCCGGCGCTCCCGCCCAACCGTTCGATCCCCGAGTCGCCGCCACCGGGCGCCGTGCGCTGGAGGCCGACGACATCGCCCTTGCGGAGGATCGGGATGCGGGGGAGATCGTCGAGGCCCGAGAAGCTCGAGGCGTCCAAGCCGGCGGCGGCGAACCGGTCCCGGTAGAAGGGCAGCTCGCCGGCGGCCACGCCGACCACCTCGGCCGCCCGCCGGCCCACCCAGGCGGCCAGGCCGGCGGGGGAGAGGCGGTCGAAGTCGTCGAAGGGCTCGGTGGCGGCGGTCACGCCCGGGTCGTCCCCGGTGCCGCCGGTCTCGCCCGAACCAGCCTCGGGGCCGGGGGTTCCTCCGGGCATCCGGCCGGTTCCTGAACCCAACCCTCGAGGAGATGGTTGACCGCCGGTGTGGTGTGGGCGAAGGACGCCGTCACGGCCGTCCCGTCCGGTGCCGGCTCCAGGCGGTACAGGTCGGGGTCGACGTGGAACAGGCCGCAGTGGTCGCAGTCGCCGGCCACGAGGAAGGCGGCGTCGGCCCGCAGCAGGCCGCGGACGGCCATGCCCCAGCGCTCTGCGTAGCGCGCCACCTCGGCCGGGAAGGGCGCCCCCTCGGGGACCGTCACCGCCACGTGGCCGGCCACCTCGGCCAGCGCCAGGCCGGTGACGTCCACCGCCTCGGCGAAGGGGGCGAGGACGTCGGCCCGCAGCACGACGGCCGCTGGTCGCAGCCGCCGCAGGGCGTCCACCATGCGGATGGCCATGCTGGCCAGCCCGTCGTTGCAGTAGGTGTCGGCTCCGAGGCGGTCGACGGCCCCGCCGGCCAGGTGGGGGACGTAGCTGCCCGCCGAGAGCAGCACGAGCGGGCTGGAGCCGTACTCGAAGTAGGCCACCGTGTCGCCGGCGCCCACGCCCCACCGGGCCAGCAGGCGCTCGAGCGCGGCCGACCACCGACCCAGCTCACCGGCGTCGACCCCCACCCACAGGTAGGGATCGTCGCTGGCCTCGAGCTGGAGGGAGAGGGGCGGCAGCCGGTCCTCCACCCGTCGGCCGCCGTAGGGATCATCGTGAGCGGCCGCCCAGTCCTCGAGGTCGTCGAGGGTCCACGGCCTGACCGCGCCCCCGTCGTCCATGCGGGCGGCATAGAACGGGCACTTCGCCCAGATGGCTTCCACCGCCGGACGGTAGCTGAAGATTGCACATACCAGACCTCGTCGAGTGGGTAGTACCATCCCGTTCGCAGCAGTCGGCGATACCGGGGGGCTCTCGATGGACTGCCGGCCGACAGGCGCGCTACCCAAGACCTTCCTGCATCCGTGTCTGCTTCTCCTCCTCAAAGAGGAGCCGGGATACGGATATGACCTGGTCACCCGCTTGCGGGAGTTGGGGCTCGACGACGACTCCGCCGCCGTCTACCGCGCCCTGCGCTCCCTCGAGGAGCGGGGCGAGGTGTCCTCCTACTGGAACACCTCGTCCACCGGGCCGGCCCGGCGGATGTACCGGCTCACGCCGGCCGGCGACGAGGCGTTGACCGTCTCCGTCCAGACGGTGGCCGAGACCCACCAGGCCATCGAGCGCTACCTGTGCCGCCACGCCCTGGTCCAGGCGCGCCCGCATCCGGCCAAGACCGACGACCCGGCCCGCCAGGGCCAGGCCCTGCGCGAGCTGGCCCGCCGGAGTCGCCGGTGACCACGGCCCGGCAGGAGTTCGACCGCCGCGTCGAACCCGGCCGGGCTCTGGCTGCGGATGCCGAGGAGATCGCCAGGGCCTGCCACGCCATGGCCGAGCGTTTCCAGGCGGGGGGCAAGTTGGTGGTGTTCGGTAACGGCACCTGCGCCACCGACGCCGAGCACATCGCGGTGGAGTTCGTCCACCCGGTCATCGTGGGGAAGCGGGCCCTACCCGCCCTCTCCCTGGCCGAGGATCCCGCCACCCTCACCGGCCTGGCCACCCGGGTCGGCTTCGACGAGATCTTCGCCCACCAGGTGCGCCAGCTGGCCGGGGCCGGCGACATCGCCCTCGGGGTGTCCTCCGACGGCGGCTGCGTCAACGTCGCCCGCGGGCTCGAGGCCGCCCACGAGCTGGGCTGCCTGACCCTGGCCCTGGTGGGGGGCGACGGCGGGCACATCGCCCGGGCCCCCTTCGTGGACCATGCCCTGGTGGCCCGCTCGGACGACCCCTGTGTGGTCAAGGAGATCCACGTCACCATCTACCACGTGCTGTGGGAGCTGGTGCACGTGTTCTTCGAGCAGGCGACGTCGGGGGTGCTGCCTTCGGGTTCTCCGGCCGCCGCGACTGTTCCAGCACCCCCGGGGGAGTGCTACGACGAGGTCTGCATCACCTGCTCCGACCAGGCGTTGCCGGTGCGGGTCCTCGAGCTCCGGCCCGGCGACCTGGCCCTGGTGGACACGGGGTCGGGCGTCGAGGAGGTGAGCGTGGCCCTGGTGGATGCCCGGGTCGGCGTCACCGTCCTGGTCCACGCCAAGGAGGCCATCGCCGTGGTGGCGGAGGGCGAGGACGACGGATGAGCGTCGAGGAGCTCTACCCCTTCCTCTACGCCGAGGAGAACGACATCGAGGCGGTGCTGGCCGAGGTGCGCCGCTCCACGGTCGAGAAGTCGGCCGAGATCGTCGCCCTGCGGACGCAGTTCGTCGAGGAGCAGGGTGACCGGCTGGAGGCGGCGGCGGGGGCCATGGCCACCCGCTTCTCGGCCGGTGGGCGCCTCTTCACCTTCGGCAACGGAGGCAGCTCGACCGACGCCACCGACGTCGCCGCCCTCTTCCTCAACCCGCCCCGGGGCCGGCCGCTGCCCGCCATGGCCCTCACCACCCGGATCGCCGTCATCACCGCCCTGGCCAACGATGTCGGTTTCGACGTCGTCTTCGCCCGCCAGATCGCGGCCCAGTCGGCGCCCGCCGACATGGCCCTCGGGGTGTCCACCAGCGGCGGCTCGGAGAACGTCCTGCGGGCCTTCGAGGAGGCCCGCCGGCGCCGGCTCCTCACCATCGGCCTGGCCGGCTACGACGGGGGGCGCATGGCCGAATCCGGCCTGATCGACCACCTCTTCGTGGTCCCCTCGGCCTCGGTCCACCGCATTCAGGAGGCCCAGACCACGGCCTACCATGTGCTGTGGAGCCTGGTGCAGTCAGCCCTCAGCCCGTAGTGGTGCCGGCTCCCGACGGGCCCGCCGGGGAGCGCCGGCGGGTACGGGTCCGCGTCACGGGCATCGTCCAGGGAGTGGGTTACCGGCCCTTCGTCCACGCCCTCGCCGCCCGCCACGGGTTGGGCGGTCTGGTCGGCAACGACGCCGAGGGTGTCTTCATCGAGGTCGAAGGTGACGGCGACGCCGGCCTCGCCGCCTTCGTCGCCGCCCTGCGCACCCAGGCGCCGCCCCTGGCCGTCGTCGAGTCGGTGGCCGCCGAGCCCGTGCCGGCGGTGGGGGAGTCGAGCTTTGTCATCGTGGCCAGCCGGGAGGGCGGCGCCCACGTGGCCCTCGTCTCCCCCGACATGGCCACCTGCGACGACTGCCTGGCCGAGATGCGCGACCCCGGTGCCCGCCGCTACCGCTACCCGTTCACCAACTGCACCAACTGCGGGCCGCGCTTCACCATCACCCGGGGAGTGCCCTACGACCGGCCCCTCACCACCATGGCCGGGTTCCCGATGTGCGCCGAGTGCGCCGCCGAGTACCACGACCCCACCGACCGCCGCTTCCATGCCCAGCCTGTGTGCTGCCCGAGCTGCGGGCCCACCCTGGTGCTGCGGGACCGCGCCGGCCAGGACCTGCCCGGCGAGCCCCTGGCCGCGACGGCCCGCCTGCTGGCCGAGGGGGGCGTGCTCGCCATCAAGGGCCTGGGCGGTTACCACCTGGCCGCCCGGGCCGATGACGAGGCGGCCGTGTCCCGTCTCCGGGCCCGCAAGCACCGGGAGGAGAAGCCCTTCGCCGTCCTGGCCGCCGACCTGGCCGCCGCCGGCCGGCTGTGCCTGGTCGACCCCGCCGGGGCGGCGCTGCTGACCGGGCCCGGGCGACCGATCGTCCTCCTCCCGCTGCGGCCCGGGGCGCCGGTGGCCGCCTCGGTGGCGCCGGGCAACCGCAGCCTGGGGCTGATGCTGCCCTACACACCGCTCCACCACCTCCTGGCCGAGGCGCTGGGGAGCCCCTTCGTCCTCACCAGCGGCAACCTCTCCGACGAGCCCATCGCCTACCAGGACGACGACGCCTTCGAGCGTCTCGGCGGGATCGCCGACGCCTTCCTCCTCCACGACCGGCCCATCCACATCCGCACCGACGACTCGGTCACCCGGCCCTTCCGGGGCGGGGAGCTGGTGCTGCGCCGGTCCCGGGGCTACGCCCCCCGCCCCTTGCGTCTGCCGTGGGACTTCCCCCGCCCGGTGCTGGCCACCGGCGCCGAGCTGAAGAGCACCTTCTGCGTGGCCAAGGGCCACCACGCCTTCGTGTCCCACCACATCGGCGACCTGGAGAACTACGAGACCTACCGGTCCTTCACCGAGGGGATCGAGCACTTCTGCCGCCTCTTCGCCGTGACGCCCGAGGCGGTGGCCCACGACCTGCATCCGGAGTACCTCTCCACCAAGTACGCCCACGACCAGGAGGGCGTGGATCTGGTGGGGATCCAGCACCACCACGCCCACATCGCCTCGTGCCTGGCCGACAACGGCGAGCCCGGTCCGGTGATCGGAGTGGCCTTCGACGGCCTGGGCTGGGGCCCCGACGACACCATCTGGGGCGGGGAGCTCCTGGTTGCCGACCTGGCCGGTTATCAGCGCGTCGGCCACCTCGACACCGTGCCCATGCCCGGAGGGGCGGCCGCCATCAAGGAGCCGTGGCGGATGGCCGCCGCCTACCTGGGGGACGAGGCCCCGGCGGCGCTGCGGGCCCGCCAGGAGGCGCGCTGGGAGGCGGTCACCGCCCTGGCCGGCGCCGGCCTGTCATCGCCCCTCACCTCCAGCGCCGGGCGCCTCTTCGACGCCGTGGCCGCCGTGGTCGGGGTGCGCGACACCGTGAACTACGAGGGTCAGGCCGCCATCGAGCTCGAGCAGCGGGCCGACCCCACCGAACGGCACGGCTACCCCATGACCATTGCCGAGGGCGCCACGGCGGTGGCGCCGGGAGGTGGGGCAGGGGCCCCCACCGACGCCGCGATGAGCCGCCAGGCGAAGAGCCATGGGCAGAGTTTCCCGCTGCGGCTCGCCGGCGCCGATCTGGTGCGGGCGGCCGCCGCCGACCTGGCCGCGGGAGTGGCGGTACCCACCATCGCCGCCCGCTTCCACAACGGTCTGACCGGGGCCGTGGCCCGGGCCTGCTCCCGCCTCCGGGAGGAGCACGGGCTGGCCGTGGTGGCGCTCTCCGGTGGCGTGTTCCAGAACCTGCTGCTCCTCGGACGCCTCGTGGACCAGCTGGAGGCGGACGGGTTCCGGGTCCTGGTGCACTCGCGCGTGCCACCCAACGACGGTGGCATCAGTCTCGGTCAGGCGGCCGTCACCGGTGCCCTCGACCGGGCCCGGTGAGCGGCCGGCCTGCCTGACCCGCTCTGGATATGGGGCCGGCTACGTCCGCCGGATCGCGGACAGGACGAAGTTGGCCAGTGTGTTGGAGATGGTGTGCACGTTGTGCTCGGCCTGCAGGTGGGCAGCGACCTTGGCCACGACGGCGTCGGGCGTGCTCTCGGTCCAGGCCGCGGCGCACACACATCCGGCGTCGGCGCAAGCGAACTCGTAGGGCATGACCGGTCCTTTCTCAGGCGCCGCGGCGCTGGCGGAGACGGGACACCATGACCGGCCGGGCGGCGGCCACGCGTGGCGCCGACTTCTTGGCCAGGAGCCCTTCCAGCGCCTTCTGGGTGGCGAGGAGGTCGGTGGCGATGCTGGTGAGCACCGGGGTGATGGGCCGTGTAGCCATCTCGATGGCCCGGACTCCGGCGATCACCGTGCCCAACGCGAAGTTGACTTCCTTCAGCGCCAGCGCGATCCGGATGAGGTAGAAGGCGAGAGCGCCTACGGTCAGGAAGACTCCGATGAGGGTGACGATTCCGGCGGCAGGCATGTGCGCTCCTAGAGGATCTTGTCGAGCGCGGCGCCGTACTGGCCGACACCGGCACCGATCTTCTTGATGGATTCCATCGTCGGGACCAGCTCCGGGATGTTGTCGAGCTGGGCGGCGATGGTGACGCCACCGGCCAGGATGGCCCTCGACTCGTCCCGGATCTGTTTGACCGGAAGCCACAGGCGATGGAGCAGGACCAGGACGACAGGGATGACGGCGAAGAGGAACAGGCCGTTTCCGATCCACCACAGGGTCATGTGACCTCTCCTCTCAGCCTCGGGCCTGGGCCTTGGCGTTGGCGGTTTTGGCGATCACGGGCAGGGCGCCCACGATGTCGTCGAGGGTGCGGTTGACCATGGGCACGGCGGCGAGGATGGTCAGGTGGCCCTCGATGGAGGAAACGCCCGCCGCCACCATGTGCAGGTTGTTCGCCACCCGGGTGAGCAGCTTGGTCAGGACGATGAGGAAGAAGGCGAGAACGCCCACGAGGGCGAGGATCTCGACGACGGTGAAGGTGATCAACACGGCCGTGCTCATAGTGTCTCCAGTAGGGCCAGGTGGAGCAGGGCTTCCTTCTTGATCGCCACCACGGCGTCGTTGGTGGTGAGGAGCTCGTTCAGGTGCGAGGTGTCGGCGGCCACGCCACCGGCGGCGGCCAGGACGCCTTTCACGCCGGAGTCGATCTCGGTTACGAGGCGGACGAGAAACGTCAGGAGCAGGACGACCACGGCGATGACCACGGCACCGATGCCGAGGCTGATGCGCCACATGGTCAGTTCCTGCGCGGTGAAGGCCAACAAGGGCACGTGGTCACCCCCCCAGGGCGGCGCGTGCCTTCTGGCACGCGGCAAGGATGGCGAGCCCGGCGGCGTTGACGTCCGAGACCGCCGGGATCAGGGCTGTGTTCTTCTGGACGGCGTTGAGGCCGTCGGCGGCGACTGGAGCCTGCTCGACGATCCGGCCCGCCAGCGTGAGGATCGAGGCCACCACGGCCACGACCACCACGATGATGGTGAAGGCGATCACGAGCCCCAGATACCAGCCGAACAGGCTCTCTGCGAGGAGCATCGGCTTCCCCCCTTCTGAGCCGATCACTGCCGGACGCAAAGGTCCGGTCAGTTGTCTAATATGCACGTGCAAACAATATGGAGAATAGTACTCTGACCCGGTAGCTGTCTTTAGTCTCTATCTGTAGTTTGACACTACCCAGAAAGTGTGAAGTCATGACGAGAAGAATGGTCATGGCAGTTGCGCTTCCGGTGGTGGCATTGGGTGCCATTGCGATCGGCTCGATGGCCGGGTCGCGATCGGTCGATCGACCGAAGAAGGACGCGACGTCCTCCACCACGGCCTCGCCCGCCTCCGGTAACGCCTCTGCCCTCGTCGAGTTCCAGGACGAAGCCCACGGCTTCGCCCTCTCGTACCCGAAGGACTGGATGAAGCTCGAGTCCTCGGACCCCGAAGTGGTCCTGGTCGTTTCCGACCGCGATCCCTCCGAGGGCCGTGGAGGCTCGATCCTGGCCCGGGTGGTGGACACTGGCGTCGCCATCGGCGCCGATCAGCTGGCCGAGGCCAAGCGCTTCACCGATCAGGTGGTGACGGCCGACCAGGGTGTGGAGCTGAAGGCGGAGCCGACGGAGATCAACCAGGGTGGGCTCCCGGGATGGCTGTACTTCTACACCTTCACCGATCCAGCGCGCGGTACGAAGGGTGCGCATACGCACTACTTCCTGTTCAAGAACACGTTGATGATCAGCCTCGTGTTCCAAGGACTACCGGAAGACGAGTTCATCCGCTTGGCCGAAGCCAAGGTGTTTGATCAGGTGGCAAATAGCTTCAGGCTGTTGTAGCCGGACGGCCGGTCACTTCGGAAAATAACCGGCCGTCCGGCGGTGTTTCACGGCAACTTGTCGTTGATGCCCTTGGCGCTCTTGTCGATGGACCGGACCAGACCCAGGATGTCTCCCGTGTCCGACTTGATCCCGTCGACGAGGCCCCGGGCGGCGGCCACCCGCCGGTTGATGCCGGCCAGGCCGGTGCCGTACCCCGACGCCACCTCGTGGTCACCCCGGATCGACTGGGCCGTCACCAGCACCGCCCCGAGGTTTCCGTTGATGCCCGCCACCTCGGCACCGATGGACCCGACGTTGCCGTCGATGGATCGCACGAGGCCGTTGATGGACTTGGCCGTGGTGTTGATGGCCCGGACCGAGCCGTTGATGGCCAGGACGTCGGTGTTGATTCCCTTCACCCGGGAGTTGATCGAGTCAACCGAGCCCCTGATCTGGGTGACGTTCTCGTTGATCGACGTGGCGCTGGCGTTGATGCCGTTCGTCGCCTGCACCACCGACTCCACCTGGCCCGTGAGCGGCTCGGCCGCGGCCAGGATCTCCTTGGCCGTGGCGTTGGTCTCGATGGCCAGGTTGACGGAGTCGAGGTCCTTGTCGATGGGCGAGACTTCGGTCGTGATGCGACCGACCCGGTTGTCGATCTGCTGGGCGGACACCAGGGTGCTGGTGAGCAGGAGTACCGCCCCCAGCGCCCAGGCCACCACACCGACGAGAATCTTCCCGGCCAGGCCGCACTCGTCGCCCACGCGACGTAGAGCCGCGCCTAGCACGGGGGCCCCAGCTTCCCGCAGATGTTCTTGAGCGAGACGTTCACGCTCTTCAGGTCGGTCACGATGTTGCCCGTGTCGGCCTTGGCCGGGGCGAGGACGCCGTTGATGACCGCGACCCGCTCGTGGATGTTCTGGGCCCCGAGCTTGTCGGCGGGGTTCTGGGCGTCTTCCAGGGTCGCCTCGATGCTGACGGCGGTCCCGTTCACCGTGACGAGGACGTTGCTGGTGTCGACCAGGGACTTGGCGATGCGATCAAGCATCCCGGTGGTGTCGACCAGCGACCCCGACGTGTCGACCAGTGAGTTGGCCGTGTCGACCAGCGAGCCCGAGGTGTTGACCAGGGAACCCGACGTGTTGACGAGTGTCCCCGACGTGTCCTTGAGTGAGTTGTCGACGGTCGTCAACGAACCGCGGATCGAGGTCAGGTTGGTGATGATCTGATCGGCCTGCCCGGCGATCGGTTTGAGCGCGGTGTCGATGCTTCCGAGCGATGTGTTGACGTCGGTGATGTGGTCGGGAAGTGGTTTGACATCACCCCCCGCCCCGGTCACGGCCCTGTCGGCCACGGCTAAGGCGTCGTCGATCGATTCCAGAGCCGAGACAATGCCGACCAGGAAGCCGACGACGACGAGAACGACGAGGATTCCGATGGTCACCCATGTCCACATCCATTTCGTAAGGGCCCCAGCACCGACGGACGGCCGGCCGGGAGCCGAGACTGCCTGAGCCATGTCTCCTCCTTAGGGGCACGTCGGGTTACCGCCGAGCCGGTTGTCGATGCAGCGGGCGTAGCGGTCGGCGGCACGGGCTTCGCCGACGATGTCGCCGGTGTCTCCCTTGACGCCTTCGGCAATGGGCAGCGTGACGTCGAGGTTCTTGTTGATCTGAGCGACGTCAGCGTTGATCCGGTTGGCCACGTCGAGGATCGCCGCCGCCTGGGCATTGATGTCCTTGGCGGTGGCATTGATCTTGGTGGCACTGCCGTTGATGCTGCCGGCGTGGCCTTCGATGGCCGTGGCCGACCGGTTGATGTCCTTGGCCGTCTTGTTGATCTTGGTGGCGCTGCCACCGATCTCACCGGCCGTGCCGTTGATCTTGGCGCCCGTGCCGTTGATGGCCGAGGCCGTGGTGTTGATGGAACCGGCGAGGCCGTCGATGCCCTGAGCCAGGGCCACGACCTCGGTGAGCTTGCCTTCCAGCGGCTTGGCACTGGCCAGGATGGAAGCGGCCGCCTCGTTGGTGCGCTGGAGCTGGATGACCGAGTCGGTGGCGATGTTGATGCCCCGGCCGGTCTGGGCGATCCGGTCCGCCTTGTGGTTGATCCGGTTGGCCGCCATGGTTGTGCGGGTCAGGAGCACCACCGACAGCAACCCGGCGACGATCACGACGGCGACGACGACCATGTTGGTGCTGTTGGTAACTCCTCGTTCGGATGTCGAACGTTTCCTGAACCGATGCAATGGTCACACCCCCCCTTGTGAGTTCGACCAAGCGGCATGCGGGGCGCACGCCGTTCCTGCCGGTGATCGGCGCTCCGGGTGGGGAC
>JBOGFE010000185.1:0-2135 GCA_050741935.1 Acidimicrobiia bacterium
GGTCAGGGCGGCGACCAGCGCCGGCGTCCCGTCCGCCTGCACGACGTAGCGCCCGGGGCGATCCTCGGTCACCGCGCCCGGCGAAAGCCCGGCGGCGGCGGCCAGGGCGGCGGTGTCCAGGCCGGCCACGGCCGAGAAGCGGGTCTCGCCCCCGCCCGCCCCCGAGGTCAGGTCGTCGGGGGAGCCGAGAGCGACCAGGCGCCCGGCGTCGATGATGGCCACCCGGTCGCAGAGGCGCTCGGCCTCGTCCATGGCATGGGTGGTGAGCAGGACGGTCGTCCCCCGCGCCCGCAGGTCGTTGACGACCTCCCAGGTGGTGAGCCGGGCGTGGGGGTCCATCCCCGCCGTGGGCTCGTCGAGGAACACCACCCGGGGCCGGCCCACCAGGGACAGGGCCAGGGACAGGCGCTGGCGCTGCCCCCCGGACAGCCGGCGGACCACCGTGCCCACTGCCGGCCGCAGGCCCACCAGATCGAGGAGACGGTCGGGGTCGTCGGCGTCGTCGTAGTAGGCGGCGAAGAGCCGAAGCGCCTCCAGGGGCCGGATGCCCGGGTACAGCCCGCCCTCCTGGAGCATGACGCCGATGGCCGGCGCCAGGGCCGCCCGATCCGCCACCGGGTCCTGGCCCAGCACCCGGGCCGACCCGGCGTCAGGGCGGCGGAACCCCTCCAGCGTCTCCACCGTGGTCGTCTTCCCGGCCCCGTTGGGCCCGAGCAGACCGAACACCTCCCCGCCGGCGACGGCGAAGGACAGCCCGTCGACGGCCACGGTGGAGCCGTAGGCGACCCGGAGGCCGTCGACCTCTACCGCCGCGTCCACCGGCACCGGTTCAACGGGTGAGGGCGAGCAGGACGGCGACGACGGCGTAGATGGCGGCCAGGCCGGCGGCGATCCGCCACTTCGTGGCCCGGGGCAGGACCCGCACCTGATGCATGCCGCAGAGTGGGCACCGGCCTTCCGGGTCGGGCAGCGAGGCGCCGCACAGCACGCAGGCGGCCGCCCCCGCCGGGGGGCCCGTGGGCGCCGGCCAGTCCATCGGTTCCATGGGCGGGGGGTCCTGCGGGTCCATCGGAAGTCACGGTACCCGGCGCTCCGGTACCGGCAGGTAACCTCCGTCGCCATGACGAGCATCGACGACTTCCGGGCCGAGGCGAAGGCCTTTCTCGGCGCCAACGCCGAAACCCGCCGGGAGAAGGCCCTCACCTGGGGGGAGGGCTCGGACCAGGTCTCCCTCTTCCCCGAGGTCAGCCCCGAGGAGGAGGCCCAGCTGGTCAAGGCGGGCAAGGAGTGGAAGGCGAAGGTCTACGACGCCGGCTTCGGCTGGATCAGCGGCCCGCCCGAGTACGGCGGGCGGGGACTGCCCCGGGAGTTCGAGCGGGTGTGGCAGTCGCTGGAGGCCGGCTACGACATCCCCTCCCAGGGACCCTTCGGCATCGGCCTGGGCATGGTCGCCCCCACGATCCTGGCCCACGCCACAGAGGACGTGAAGCAGCGCTACCTGCCGGCCATGTACCGGGGTGACGTCATCGCCTGCCAGCTGTTCTCCGAGCCGGTGGCCGGCTCCGACCTGGCCGGCATCCAGACCCGGGCCGTCCGCGACGGCGACGAGTGGATCCTCAACGGCCAGAAGGTGTGGACGTCGGGCGCCCAGTACTCCGACATCGGCGAGATCATCACCCGGACCTCCACCGATCCCGACAGCCGCCACCGGGGCCTGACCATGTTCGTGGTCGACATGGGTGCCCCCGGGGTCGAGGTCCGGCCCCTGCGTCAGATGACGGGCGGCGCCAGCTTCAACGAGGTGTTCTTCACCGACGTACGGGTGCCGGCCGAGTACCTGTTGGGCGACGTCGACCAGGGCTGGACGGTGGCGCTCACCACCCTGATGAACGAGCGCATGGCCATCGGCGGCGGTTCCATCGCCCCGGGCCAGGGTGTCTCCCAGCGCCTCGGCCAGCTCGCCCGCCACCTGGACCGGGCCGCCGACCCCAACGTCCGCCAGGCCCTGGCCGACATCTACATCAACTCCTCGGTGGCCCGCTTCACCACCATGCGGGCGCTGGCCAAGCTCCGGGCCGGCCAGCTTCCCGGCGCCGAGGCGTCCACCCTGAAGCTGGCCCTGACCAACAACCTTC
>JBOGFE010000186.1:0-3750 GCA_050741935.1 Acidimicrobiia bacterium
GGCCGCGTTGGCCGCCGTGATCTGGTTCTCCAGCGCGGCGGGCACGAGGAGGTCGACGTCGAGCTCGAGCAGCTCTTCGTTGGTCACCTCCTCGGCCGCGACCAGCTCACAGACCGACTCCTCGCAGAACACGGCCATCAGGCGCCGGGTCTCGTTCTTCATCTTCACCAGGCTGGGGCTCCGCCCTGACAACCCCACCGTCGCGCCGGTGGTTCCTTCCCCATTGCAAGAGGCTAAATTCGCTGTCCCTCTGGCGGCCGGCGGGAGCCCAGGGCCGCGACGGTACTTCACCGGCTGCGCGTGCTTCTGGTGGGTTCTGGTGGGCCTGACGCTGCTACCCGTCCGGTTCCGGTAACGCCACTCCGCTAACGGATCCCTATTCAGCAGAGGTTTCGGGCCCAGATCGCTCGGCGAACGCTACGAGAAGGGCACCGGATGGCGTCCCCGTCGGTCGCCAACGGGGACGCCCTGTCGTGCGAATCATCATGAGCGGTGCCGGGGCGCCGATTACCTCCTCACCGATCGAGCCGCTGCTCACCACGTGGTGACCGTCGTGGCCGAGTGGCTCAACCACACGCGTTGAGTCGCGCAACAGGTCGGGCGGATTGGCGATTCTGCAACGCCCTCGACGTTTCCCGAAGGGCGCGCCGCGGGCCGGCGCCCCCGGGTTCCTCACGGGAGACCGGTACCGACCCGGCAGAGAGGGTGAAGCCGGGCCGGCACCGGGTTCTCATGCCAGGCCGTCGCTCACGTCCTCTCTGGCTTGGTCAGCAGGCCCTCGGCGCCGCGCGCGGTCTAGCGATGACACGGACGGAACCCGATGGGGTCGCACGGAATTCCCTCGCCCGTTCGGGTCAGTGCAGGGTGCGCACCGCGAAGAAGGCGGCCGTCACCGTCGCCAGACCCACGATCAGCCGGCGGAGCTCGGGGGAGCGGCGGGCGGCCACCAGGGCGATGAGGTACACGCCGGCGGCGGCGACGGGGAGTTTCTCTACCGGCATGTCTGCGCGCCCTGCGGGACCGGTTCCGCTGCGGCGGCCTGGAAAGGAGCGCGCCCCCGGACTACGCCGCGGCGGGAGCCGTGACCGACGCCGTTCCTGCAGTCATTGAGTCGGGGCGGTATCGCGTGCCCCAGCGCTTCGGTTGTTCCGCCCTGATCCCGGCCATGTTCGTCCTCTATTCGTCGGCAACTTCGGCTTCGGGGACGTGCGGTGCGCCCCGGCACCGTGGTTGTGGGGCCCATGTCCCTGACTCTGGCCGTGTCACCCATGACGCGGCTGGTCCCCAGGCCCACAACCGTCCGGCCCTCAGAGCGGCCCCAGCTGCCGGCCGATCTCCACGAGGCGCTCGGCTGGGAGGTTGCCGACGAGCAGCCGGTGCGCGGGCCGGCTGAGGCAGGCGATGCCCAGGTCGTCCTGCACGGCCAGCCACGGCGCGTTCCGCTCCCTTCCCAGGGGCCGGGCGTGAGCGGGCATCGGGAAGGCGCGATCCGAGGTGGCGATGAGCACCTCGCGCCCGTCAACGCGGTGGCGTGCCAGCCACACCTTCTGGCCGCCGAGCTCGACCATCCGTCCGGGGGGCTGCCCCCGCCCACCGTTCGCTGACATCGGCCGTGTGGGGGGCTCGATCCGGGCGAGTTCCACGACGGCCGCCACCAGAGCCGGATCAGGGGACGGGCCATGGCGATGAAGCGGCACCGCGTCCGTGGCAACGATGGTGGCGAGAATTCCGACCAGTGCGCCGACCCAGGCGCGACCACGGTTCGGGCGCGCCTGTCGGACACGCGTCCTGACGCCGCCAGTCGACTCCGGCACGGCGGCCGTCACGGCGAGGCGCACCTGACCCCGCGGCTTCGATATGGCCAGCGCAGGGAGCCCATGCAGCCCTGCCGCCCGCCGCCGCAGGCGGGCCGCCGCCAAGGTGGGCGGCTCGGTAGAGGCGAGCCGCCCCAGCGAACCCTTGATGGCCACCATCATGGCCAGCTCATGGCTGCAGCCATCGCATTCCAGGAGGTGGTCGGCCACGGCCTGCGCAGAACGGGCGTCGAGTTCGCCGTCGACGTAACGGCTGATGGCACGACGAACGCGGCGGTGGTGAAGGACACGCATGGCACCGAAGGAACCCCATTCCCCCCGTCTCGATTCCAGCGGGGCCCGGCGGCCGGGGCCCCACACCCTGAGGGTGCCGGGGCGCGTCTCCTCCGGTGGCGCGCCGCCTGGCGTCTCCGGCGACCAACCGGAATAGGGGGGGTGGCCACCGGGTTCCCATGCCGGCCCGCTGGGCCGTCCGCCACGACGCTGAACCAACAACGAGGAGGTTGAGGTGAGCCCCGACCGCTCGATCCCGTCCCGGCTGCAGCGCCGGGAGTTCTTCGGCTGGGCGACCCGGCGGGGTGCCGGCGTCGTCCTGGCCGGCGGTGCGCTGCCCGCGCTGCTCGCCGCCTGCGGCAACGACGACAACCCGGCGGTCCCCGCCGCCCCAGCCGGATCCGACACCACCGCCACCACGGCGGCCGCCATCCCGCCCGAGGGGAAGGCCATCATCGGCGATGTCATCGACTTCAAGCTCTCCTCCGACCAATGGGAAGGGAGGTTCGGGTCGGTGACCCTGCGGCTCCACAAGGGGGCCTTCGACGGGACCGACGTGTACTTCATCCGCACCGACGCCTCCGACCAGGGCTTCGCCACCGCCGAGAAGCTGATCTACGTGCCCAAGCTGAAGCCGCTCACCGCCGCCGGGCTCTCGGGCCGGGCGTACCTGGTGGAAGGCGGCGCCGCCGGTCAGGCCACCGTGCTGTCCACCGAGCCGGGACGGGACGACTACACCCCGGCGTGGACGGTGCACAAGGTGACCTGGAAGGCCCAGCCCCGCCTCCTCGGCTCGGTGGCCGACGTGGAAGCGGCCGAGAAGACGGGCGACGTGGCCGTGGAGAAGACCGACATCGTCGTCAACGCCGAAGTCGTCAAATGGTCCACCGGCCAGATCAGCGTCGATCCGGAGCTGAAGAGCTACCTCGGCCGGGGGCCGCTCATCGAGGGGCCCGACCCCGTCGCCCTGACCGCGACCTTCAAGCTGGGACAGTGCTTCCCGGGGAGCCGCTACTTCGCCGCGTCGCACTCCATCAAGCCGGCCGCCGTGATGACCCAGACCCTCTTCGCCCCCCGCCTCCACGCCGGGCCGTCGAAAGCCGCCGCCACCGGGCGCACGAACGTGTTCATGAACGGCATCGCCGGTCCCGGGCCCATGGGGTTCCAGCCCTCCGTCTTCGACCTCGACGCCGGCAACCCGGCCTGGAGCCCCTACTGGGACCACTACACCTACCAGTGGAAGGACACCGCCACCCCCCGGGTACTGCGAGCCCAGGGCGAGCTCTTCAAGGCCCGGGACGCCGGCGAGCTCGAGGAGTTCCCCGGCCTGCCCGACACTCAGGGCGAGGTATTCAGCGTGAACTGCCCCGCGCCCGTCCTCGCCCCGCTCAGCTTCTCCGGCTGACGTCCACCTCCAGCTACGGGACATGGCCCGAGGGCGACGAGGCCCGGATGCGGTGGCAGGGTGGGCGATGGCGTTCGTGCCCGGACGGGGGAGTGCGCTCGACCTGGGATGCAGCACCGGGTCGAAGGCGACCAGGCTGTTGGCGGCGGAGTTCACCTTCGGGGTTGGGGTCGACATCTCGCCCAAGAGCGTGCGCGTGGCGTGGCTCGCACCCGCCTCCCGTCGGTCACCTTCCTCCGCCGCCCGACTGGCCCCGCA
>JBOGFE010000187.1:0-10217 GCA_050741935.1 Acidimicrobiia bacterium
AGGCGGAGCGCGCCGCCGGCCGGCCGCTGCCCGGCCTGGTGGTGCCGCCCGGCGTGGACGTCACCCGCTTCCGGCCCCCCGCCGGCGGCGAGCGGGACGACACCCGGCGCCGCTTCGGGCTGCCGGCCGGGGCGGCCCTCGTCCTGGGCGTCAGCCGGCTGGTGCCCCGCAAGGGTTTCGACGTCCTCATCGACGCCACCGCCCGCCTCGGCACCGGCGTCCACCTGGCCCTGGTCGGGGCGGGGCGGGACCGAGACCGGCTCCGCCGCCGAGCCGCCGGCGCCGGCCTCGAGGGGCGCTTCCACCTCCTCGGGCGGGTCGCTGACGCCGACCTTGCCGCCCTCTACGGTGCCGCCGACGTGTTCGGGATGATCTGCCGGGAGCGGTGGCGGGGGCTGGAGGCGGAAGGCTTCGGCATCGTCTTCCTGGAGGCCGCCGCCTGTGCCACGCCCTCGGTGGCCGGACGGTCGGGCGGCGCCGAAGACGCCGTGGTCGACGGGGTCACCGGCTTTCTGGTCCCGCCCCGGGACACCGCCGCCGTGACCGCGGCGCTCGACCGGGTGCTCTCCGACTCCGACCTGAGGACCCTCCTGGGGACGGCGGCCCGGGCCCGGGCCGAGGCCGAGTTCGGCTACGACACGCTGGCCGCCCGCCTCGCCCCGCTGGCCGCCGGCGACGTCTCGGTGCTCACCCGGTGAAGGGGCGGGCCATCGTCGTGACCAGCTGGCTGGGGACGGCGGTCTTCGCCGTCACCGCGTTCCTGGCCGCGGCCGACGGCGGCCGGGACTACTCCCGGGACGGGCCGATCTACCCCGCCATGGTGGTAGCCCTCGTCCTGTTCGTGGCCTCGCTGCCGCTGGGCCTCTACGCCCTGGCCAAGGCGACGCTGCGCAGCGCCCAGAACGCCGAGAAGGTCACCGTGGGCAGCCTCTTCTTCCTGAACCGGGCCGCCCCCGGGGCGGCCCGGCTCCCGCTCCTCGGCTCGCTCGGCGCCTGTCTGGTGGTGACCTTCCTCACCGCCACCCGGGCACCCTTCGGCATCCTCGTGCCCGTCTGGCCGCTGGCCCTGTGCGGGGTGTGGGCCGCCCGTCACGGCACCTTCCCGCCCATCCCCGAACCCTCCCGGTAACCTCCGGGGCCACACAGCCGGGCCGGATAGCCGGGGCCACACAGCCGGGGCAGGGCGGCGGGAGGAAGAAGATGGCCGACGAAGCGGTGGAGCACATCCAGATCGAGGCGCCCCCGGCGCGTTGCTTCGAGGTGGCGGTCGACTTCGAGAACTATTCGGCGTGGGCCACCGACGTGAAGGAGGCCGAGGTCCTCGCCCGGGACGGCGACGGCCGGGGCACGAAGGTGCGCTTCGCCGTTTCCGCCATGGGCCAGACCCTCGGCTACGTCCTCGACTACGACTACGCCGGCGCCCCCACCGAGTTCTCCTGGACGCTGGCCGAGTCCAAGGTCCTCACCGCCCTCGACGGCACCTATCGGTTCGACCCCGCGCCCGACGGAGGCGCGGGCACGGCCCTCACCTACCGGCTGGCGGTCGACCTCAACCTGCCGCTACCCGGGTTCATGAAGCGCCAGGCGGCCCAGATGGTGATCCAGAACGCGCTGAAAGGCTTCAAGCGCCACCTGGAGGCGTGACCCGCCCGGCCCGGACGGGCGCCGCCTCCTGCTAGTGCTTCGTCCAGACGGCTTCGACGGCGTGGAGCTCGGTCTCCAGCCTCTCCACCCGCTTGGTGAGGTCGGCCACCGCCGCCTCGGCGCGGCTGGCCCGGTCGATGGCCCGGTCGAGGTCGGCCTTGCTCACCCCACCCGCCGGAGCCGAGGTCGGCGAGCGGGGGGCGACCGAGGTGGCCGGGCTCGACCCCAGGACGGACATGGACGCGATCTTGTCCAGCCAGTAGCCGTTCGCCTTCGCCTCCGAGAGCTTGTCCACCATCCACTCGAGGGCCTTGGTCGTTTGGTTATCGGTCCCGACGCTCACCGTTTTCCCCCTTCAACCAACCTGCTTCGAACACCGGCCACTGCACTGGGCGAAGCTACCAGCGCCCCGGCGGCGTAGCATCAGTGGCCCCGATGAGCCGACGAAGGGGGTCGCCGTGATCAGTGACGACCGGATCCGCTCGCTCGCCGCCCACCGGGGGAGCCCCGTCGTCACCAGCTGCTACCTCGACGTCGACGGGCGCCGGCATCCCCGCCACGTCGACTACGAGCATCAACTGGACCATCTCCTGCGCCACGCCCGGGAGCGGGCGGGCGAGCTCGAGCCGGCGGCGGTCGCCTCGGTGGAGGCGGACCTGGGGCGCATCAGCACCTGGGTGAAGGGTGGTTTCGACCGGTCCCGGGTCCGGGGGCTGGCCTTCTTCTGCTGCTCGGCCGAGGGCTTCTTCGAGGTGGTGGAGTCGCCGCTGGCGGTGCGCAACGAGATCGTCCTCAATGCCACCCCCCACGTGCGCCAGCTCGAAGCCCTGGCCCAGGCCTACGACCGGTTCGCGGTGGTGCTGGTCGACCGGCAGCGGGCCCGGCTGTTCCATTTCGAGCAGGGCGAGCTGTCCGAGTGCACCGAGGTCTTCGACGCCGTCCCCCGCCGCCATGATTCCGGCGGCCGCTCGGCGGCCAACATCCAGCGCCACACCGACGAACTGGCCCACAAGCACCTCAAGCACGCCGCCGAGGTCACCTTCGAGGAGATGGGCCGCCACCCCGTCGACCATCTGATCGTGGGCGGGCCCCACGAGGTGGTCACCGAGTTCGAGGGCCTGCTCCACCCCTACCTCAAGGAACGGGTGGCCGCCCGCCTGTCCATCATGGTGACGGCCGCCCCCGAGGAGGTCCGCCAGGCGGCCCTCCACGTCGAGGACGAGCTGGCCCGGGCGGCCGAGGAGGCCATGGTCGACCGCCTCCGCAACCAGGTCGGCTCCGGCCACGCCGGCGTCGCCGGCCTGGAGTCGACCCTGCGCGCTCTGGTGGAGCGCCGGGTCGACACGCTGCTCGTCTCCGACGGCTACGAAGCGCCGGGATGGCGGTGCCCGTCGTGCCGGTGGCTGGCCGTGCGGGGCCGGGGCTGCCCGGTGTGCGGCACCTCCATGCATCTGGTGGAGGACGTGGTGGAGCAGGCGGTGGAGGAGGCGCTGGCCAACAAGTGCCGGGTCGAGGTGGTACGGGAGAACGCCGACCTGGACGTCCTCGGCCGCATCGGCGCCCTGCTCCGGTTCTGAGTTGGGACCCGGCCCGTTGCGGTTGACGGCGTGCTGACCATCGGCGTCGACCTGGGCGGGACCAAGCTGCTCGGTGTGGTGGCCGACGCCGCCGGCACGGTGCTGGCCGAGACCCTCCATCCTTCGGGCGACGGAGCCGAGGCGGTGCTGGCCGGCGTGGTGGCCGCCACCGACGAGCTGGTGGCGGCGGTGCCCGGGGTGGAGGCGGTGGGCGTCGGCGTGGCCGGGATGGTCGACTTCGAAGGGGTCGTCCGCTACGCCCCCAACATCCCCGGCATCGAGGGCCTGGAGCTGGCCAGCCGCCTGGAGAAGGTGTGCCGGCTGCCGGTGGCGGTCGACAACGACGCCAACGTCGCCGCCCTGGCCGAGCTCCTCCACGGCGCCGCCCGGGGCTACCACGAGGTGCTCCTCCTCACCTTCGGCACCGGGATCGGCGGGGGCATCGTCTCCGGAGGGCGGGTCCTGCGGGGTGGCCACGGAGTCGCCGCCGAGGTCGGCCACTTCACCGTCGATCCCGACGGGCCCCCCTGCGCCTGCGGCGCCCGGGGCCACTGGGAGTCCTTCGCCTCGGGGACCGCGCTGGGCCGGATGGGCCGGGAGTGGGCGGCCCGGGGCGACGCCCCCGGGGTGCTGGCCCGGGCCGGGGGCGACGCGGGGGTGGTGACCGGCCAGATGGTGGGGGAGTCGGCGGCCGCCGGCGAGGCGGACGGGCTGGCCCTGCTCGCCGCCTACGCCCGATGGGTGGCCCTCGGCCTGGGGGGTCTCGTGAACATCCTCGACCCCGAGCTGGTGGTCGTCTCCGGCGGGCTGGTGACCCTGGGCGACCTCCTGCTCGACCCGGTCCGGGCCGAGCTCCCCGGCTGGGTGGAGGCACCCGGGCACCGGACGGTCCCGCCGGTCGTGGCGGCCGAGCTGGGTCACCGGGCCGGGGCCGTGGGTGCCGCCGCGCTGGCCCGCCCCCTGGCCGAGGCGGCCACCGATGCCCGGGAGGGCGTCGAGTGAACTCCCGCCTCGGGCTCAGCCTGCCGTCGTTCCGGTCCGATCCGGCTCCGGTGCTGGCCGTGGCCGCCGCCGCCGAGGCCGCCGGCGTCGACGGGGTCTTCGCCTTCGACCACCTGTTCCGCCAGCGGGGCGACGCCGCGGGTGCGGCCGAACCGCGTCCGGCCCTCGAGCTCACCACCACCCTGGCCGCGGTGGCGGCGGAGACGGAACGGATCACGGTGGGTTCGCTGGTGGCCCGGGCCACCCTGCGCCCGGCGGCCACGCTGGCGGCGGCGCTGGACACGGTGTCCCGGATCGCCCCCGGCCGTCTGGTGGCGGGGCTCGGTTCGGGCGACGAGGAGAGCGACCCGGAGAACGAGGCCTTCGGGGTGCAGACCGCCGATCGCCTGGCCCGGCTGGAGGAGGCGGTGGAGAGGATCGTGGGCCGGGGCTATCCGGTGTGGGTCGGCGGCTGGGCGCCGGCCGTCCGCCGGCTGGCGGCGGTGCGGGCCGACGGCTGGAACGGCTGGGGCGGCACCGTCGACGGTTTCGCCCGCCGGGTGGCCGAGGGGGCCGAGGCCGCAGAGCGGGCCGGCCGCCCGCCGGCGGCGGTGGAGTGCACCTGGGGCGGGCTGGCCGTCCTCGGGGCGGACGAGGCCGAGGCCAAGGCCAAGCTCGAGCGGCTGGGTGGGGACCGGCCCGGCCTGGTGTGGGGCGGCCCGGAACGCGTCGCCGAGACCCTGGCCGGCTACGGCGGGGCCGGCGCCGCCTGGGTGATCATCGGGCCCCTCGACTCGGCCAACCCCGACAATGCGGCGGTGCTGGGTGAAGCGGTGCGGCCCCTGCTCCGCTGAGGGGTCTCAGGTGACCGGGTTCCAGGCGCTGACTCACTCCACCGTGACGGCCACCTTCATGCCGGCGGCCCAGTGGGTGGGGACGTGGCAGCCGATGAGGATCTCGCCGGGTTCGTCGAAGGTGTAGGTCAGCTTCCCCGTCCTTCCCGGGGAGACGACCACCCGGGGGACCTTCTCGGCGCCATGGTGGCCGCCGGCGTGGCCGCCCCCACTCTCCTCCCGCGCCTGGAGCTCGGCGTCGCCGATGACCGCCTCGTGTTCGGCCATGCCCGTGTTGTCGAACACGAACTCGACGGTCTCTCCGGCCTTGGCCTCCAGCCGGTCGGGCTCGAAGGCGATGTCGACCATGTCCACCGTGACCGTCCGGCCGGCGCTGGCGGCTCCTCCTCCGCCGCCACAGGCCGCCGCGACGGCCAGCACGGCGCCGGCCAGGCCGATGAACGCCCGGTGGCGGGTCATCGCCGGCTCCCGGCCAGCCGGGGCCCGAGCTCGGCCAGCGACCGGAGGTGGGGATGGGTGGAGTCGGTGCAGAAGCCGTGGGGGTCGAGGTGGACGGGCCGGACGCCGGCAGCCAGCGCCCCGACCACGTCGGCGCCCACGGCGTCACCCACATGGAGGGCGGACCCGGGGGCCACGCCCGTCGCTTCGAGGGCGATGGCGAAGATGGCCGGGTTGGGCTTGGCCACCCCCACCGCCCCCGAGTCGATGACGATCGCCATGGGGACGCCCGAGCCCGGACCGACCTGGCAGATGCCCTCGGCGGCCAGGCGCCCCTCCAGCGTCCCGTCGGAGTTGGAGACGATGGCCAGGGCCACGCCGTGGGTGGCCAGGCCCCGGAGAGCCTCCACCGACCCGGGTACCACCCGGCTCCACATGCCCTTGACCGTGAAGGCGGCGTCGAGCTCGGCGACGGCCTCCTCCAGCCGGTCGGCGGGGACGCCGGCCTCGGCCGCGTAGGCCTCTTCGTAGGCCCGCCAGATCCCGTCCTCGTCGTCGGGCCAGTCCACCAGGGCGGCCACCCCGGCGTAGTGGGCCCGGTCGAGGGCGTCGGGATCCGCGTCCACGCCGGCCCGGCGCAGGGCGTCGAGGATCATCTGGTGGTTGGGCAGGTGGAACACCCCGCCCACGTCGAGGAAGACGGCTTCCACACCGGAGAACACATCCATGAAGCCTGGAATGGTAACGGGGATAACGGACTCGTACTGATACCTTGGATTGATGGAGTTCCGCCGCATCAACGCCTTGCCGCCCTACGTCTTCGCCACCACCGACGCCCGCAAGATCGCGCTGCGCCGGGCGGGCGAGGACGTCATCGACCTCGGGTTCGGCAACCCCGACATCCCCTCGCCGGCCCTGGCCATCGACAAGCTGTGCGAGGCGGCCCACAACCCCCGCAACCACCGCTACTCGGCCAGCCGGGGCATCCCCAAGCTGCGCCTCGCCATCTGCGACCTGTACCGGCGGCGCTTCGGGGTGGAGCTCGACTTCGAGACCGAGGCGGTCACCACCATCGGGGCCAAGGAGGGCCTGTCCCACCTGATGTGGACGCTGGTCGGGCCGGGGGACTCCGCCCTGGTCCCCAGCCCCAGCTACCCGATCCACATCTACGCCCCGGTGCTGGCCGGCGCCGAGGTCCGCCAGGTGCGCCTCGGCCGCGACCAGGACTTCTTCGCCAACCTGACCGCCGCCTTCGAGGAGTCCTGGCCCCGGCCCCGGGTGATCGTCATCTCCTTTCCCCACAACCCGACGGGCGCCTGTGTGGACTTGGACTTCATGACCAAGGTGGTCGACTTCGCCCGGGAGCACGGCATCGTCGTGGTCCACGACTTCGCCTACGCCGACCTGGGCTTCGACGGCTACGACCCCCCGTCGATCCTCCAGGTGCCCGGGGCCAAGGACGTGGCCGTCGAGCTGTACACGCTGACCAAGTCGTTCTCCATGGCCGGCTGGCGGGTCGGGTTCCTGCTGGGCAATGCCGAGATGGTGGGCGCCCTGACCGACCTGAAGAAGTACCTGGACTACGGCACCTTCCAGCCCATCCAGATCGCCTCCATCGTGGCCATGAACGAGGCGCCGGACTACCCCAGGCAGGTGCGCGGGATCTACCAGAGCCGGCGCGACGCCCTGGTCGACGGGCTGGGCCGGATCGGGTGGGAGATGGACAAGCCCAAGGGAACCATGTTCGTGTGGGCGCCCATCCCCGAGCCCTACGTCGACATGGGTTCGCTGGACTTCGCCCTCATGCTCATGGAGGAGGCCAAGGTGGCGGTCTCGCCCGGGGTGGGCTTCGGCCCCGGCGGCGACGGGTTCGTGCGCTTCGCCCTGGTGGAGAACGAGCAGCGCATCGGCCAGGCCATCCGGGGCATCCGCCGGGCCCTGACCAAACTCGGCTGAATCTCGACAATTTCTCCGTCAGGCCCGCGGGAGTTCCCCGCGGGCCTTTCCGTACCGTGGGGGCATGCCCTTCACCGTCTCCCATGCCGCCGCTGCGGCGCCGCTGTGGCGCCTGTCCCGGCAGCGTCTCGTACTGTCGGCCCTCATCGTCGGAGCCGTGGCGCCCGACCTCGAGTACCTCGTCCACCTCTCGACCCGGAGGACCATCGGCCACACCCTCCCGGGCCTGTTCGTCCTGTGCCTGCCGCTCGGGCTGGTCGGGCTCTTCGCCTGGCATCGCCTGGTGGCTCCGGCCTGGGCGCCGATGCTCACCGGGTCGCGGCCTCCCCGGTTCGCCTTCGGGCCGCTCGCCCGGTTGGGAGTGCTGGCGCTCTCCGTCCTGGCCGGGTCGCTCAGCCACCTGGCGTGGGACGCCTTCACCCATGAGAGCGGACTCGTCGTCAGCCATGTCGCTCTCCTCCAGTCGACGCTGCCCGGGACCGGTGTCCACGTCTACTCGCTGCTCCAGCACGCCAGCAGCGGGGCCGGAGCGGTGTTCCTGGCCCTGTGGGCCCACCGTGGGGTCGGCTCGGCCCGTCCGGCGGCTCCGGCCGAGCTCCTGGTCCCGTCGGTCGCCGTCGGCTGCGCATCGGCGGGGGGCGCCATCGCCAACGGCTTCGCCTCCTGGGTGACCGGCGGGGCGCTCCACCAGGTGCTGGCGGCGGCGGCCGTCGGCGCCATGACCGCCGGCACCCTCGCCGTCCTGGTCGCCAGCGCCGCCCTGCTCTGGTGGCGCTCCGGCCCTCCGGCCACGAGGTCCTACTGGAACTGCATCAGGACCTTGGCCGTGGACGTGGTCCCGTCCGCCGAGGAGAGCGTGTACTCGAAGGCGGCGCTGCCACCGCCGTAGAAGCCGTAGGAGTCGAAGTAGAAGCAGGATCCCTTGCCCGAGCAATCCGGCGTGAAGTAGAGGGCGCCACCCTCGGGTTCCGTCCAGCTCACCTGGACCCCGTCCGGAAACGTGTCGTTGTCGAACACGGGAACATGCTTGTAGCCCGCTTTGCTACTCAACGTGTAGGCGTCATCCTGGGCGGCGACCCCGGTGCCGGCGGGTGCGGCCGGGTCGCGCTGAACCGGCTGCGGTGGCCGGGGCCGTTGGGACGGGTCCGTGCTCGCCATCACGGACCCGGAGCTCAGGAGCAGGAGCATCGGCATGGCCAGGACACGAGCTGCTCGCTTCATCTCAAGCGCCTCCTGATGACCTCGGAGGGCGAAGCCTAACTCTCGAGTGACGCGGGCCGGCCGCTGACGCCGTAGAGGGTGAAGCTGACGGCGGCGTCGGCCACCTGGTCGGCCGGGACGTTGGCCTCGTAGAGGTAGGTGCGGGCCAGGTGGCGCCCGGCCCCGATCAGAGCGTGGGCCAGCACGGCCGGGTCCCCGTCGGGGATGCGGCCCTCCGCCATGGCGTCCTTGAGGTGCTTGATGACGTCGGCCACCGCTACCTCCTCGTTCTGGCGCAGGACGGGCCGGAAGCGCTCCTCGGTGGCGGCGAAGCCGAACAGGTTGAAGAGGTGGCGGTTCTCGGCGAACCAGGCCATGGAGGCCCGCATCCCCAGCTCGATGCGGCGCAGGGGGTCGGGTTCCTCGCCGATGGCGGCCTGCTGGCGGCGGCGGAGGTCGTGGTGGGACGAGGAGAGGATCTCCTTGAAGAGGTCCTCCTTGGAGTCGAAGTACCAGTAGAAAACGCCCTTGCCCACCCCGAGGCTCTCCACCACCTCGGAGACCGACGTCGGGTGGTAGCCCTGGTCGGCGAAGAGGCGGGCGGCCCGCTCCATCAGCTGCTCGCGCCGCTCCCGCCCGCGTTGGGTGAGCTTCCGCTTCACGCGCTCAAGGGTACGAATCCCTTGACCGACCGGTCAATTTGCGCATGGATCAGCGTCATGACCCGCACAGTGGCCAGGGCGCGCCTACCGGTCCGTGGACCCCGCAACCGGTGGCTGGCTCCGCGCTGGCGGACGGCGGCGGGGCCGACGCGGTCGTCACCGTGGCCGGCTGGATCCTCGCCGTCCTCGCAACCGCGCTCGTCGCCGCGACCGTCATCGCCGGAGGCGCTGTCGTCTGTCACCGACGCTACCTACGACGTCCAAGCGGACATGACCCGCACCCAGCCCGAAGACCGTGACCCGGGGGCGCGGGCGGGGAAGATCTCGGCCATCCGGACCCTCGGTGGTCACCGGCGGTTCCGTCTTGATACTGGCCGAACAGCGCGCGATGGTGCCGATCGGGATGATGCCAGTTAGCATCACGCCAGGTGGTATCATCACCGTCGTGCGACGGCAGAGGAACCCCTACCACTACGGCACGCCGGCGGAGGACGAACATTTCGTCGGCCGGGAGGAGGAGCTGGCGGCGCTGCTCAGCCGGCTGCGCAACGGCATCAACGTGGCGGTGACGTCGCCTCGGCGCTACGGGAAGACGTCGTTGCTGCTGCGGGCGCAGCGGGAGCTGGCGGCCGAGGAGGCGGCGGTCCTCCACGTCAACGTGCTGCGCTGTCGGGATGAGGCGGCGCTGGCCGGCGAGCTGGCCGGGGATGCCTTCCGGGCGCCCGGCGGACGCTGGCACCGCGCCAAACAGGCCGTCCCCGACTTCCTGGCGCGGCTCCGGGCCACCCCGACGGTCACCTTCGAGGGGGAGCAGGCCAAGTTCGGATTCGAACCGCGCCTGGCCGCGGCCGACGCCGACGGGGTCATCGCCGACGTGTACGCCCTGGTCGAAGAGCTGGCGAGAC
>JBOGFE010000188.1:0-8688 GCA_050741935.1 Acidimicrobiia bacterium
GGTGGCAAGGACCCGCTCGGCGGCCTCGTCCGAACGGGTATCGATGAAGCGCCGGTACCAGGCCGCCAGCCGCTCCGCCGGCAGCCCGCCGGGCAGCGGAGCCAGGGGGAAGCGGGGCGGGCGGCCCCGGGTGTCCCGGGACACGAAGGCCAGGCCCTGGACGAGGGCGAGGCCCCGGTCGGCGGCGTCGAGATGGGGCAGAACGTTGGCCATGGCCGTGAGCACGGTCAGCCCCGACCCCCAGCCCGCCTCTTTGTAGCGGGTGCCGAAGTCCACGCCCGTCCGCACGATCTCGGCCGGGGCCACGCCGGCGTCGAGCAACCCGAGGACGGCCTTGGCCATCACCAGGGTGACGCCCTGCTCCAACCCCTCCTCCAGGCGGTGCTGGAGGTGGGTCCGGCGGCCGGTGTCGGGCTCGACGACCACCGTCACCCGGCCGTCGGCGTCGATCTCGACGGGGTAGGAGCGCACGTCGTCGGCCCACGGGTCGAGCGTCCCGCCCGAGGCCAGGTCAAAGCGGGCGTTGTGCCAGTGGCACGTCACGAGCCCGCTCTCGACCGTCCCCCGGTGGAGCGGGAAGCCCATGTGGGGGCAGCGGTCGTCGAGGGCGAAGGGCTCCCCTCGCTCCAGAACACGCAGATGGGCTGGGCGCCGGCCTTGCCCGTCAGGCAGCCCACCCGGCGCAGATCGTCCAGCGTTCCTACCGTCACCCGGTCGCCCACGGCCCGACCTCCCGCCCGCACGTCCCCCGGAGGCTAAGGGAATTCGGCCTCAGGCGGCGCGCCGGTCAGGAGACGCGGTGCCGGCGAGGATGCTCCCGGTCACGCCCGGATACTGTCGGGCCCGGTGGAGGAGCGCGAACCAACCGTCGCCGGGCTGCACCACGCCGGCATCAGCGTCACCGATCTGGCCGTGTCGGAGGAGTGGTACGGCCGGGTGTTCGGCCTGCGCCGCATCCGGGAGGTCGACCTTCCCGGGGTGCGGAAGGTGGTCCTCTCCGCCGACGGCCGCCAGCCCCTCCTCAGCCTGAACCTCCACGACGCCAACACCGGCGAGGACTTCACCGAGTCGCGGACCGGACTCGACCACTTCGCCTTCCGCGTCGGTGGCGTCGACGAGCTCGAGTGGTGGCAGTCCCACTTCGAGGCGCAGGGCGTCCCCAACAGCGGGATCAAGGCGTCGCCCTACGGCGGGCTCATCGTCCTGCGCGACCCGGACGACATCCAGCTCGAGGTCTTCGGCCCCGCCCCCTGACCGGTACGAGCCCCTCACCGGGGGCCGGCGTGTGGGATACCGTGCCGCCAGTCCTTGGTTGGTGGGATCGGGGGCCTCGATGCAACCAAAGACCAGATACGCCAAAGGCGCCGGCGGGGTGAGCATCGCCTATCAGGTGCTCGGCGACGGTCCGATGGACCTCGTCTTCATCCCCGGCTTCGTCTCCAATCTCGAGTTCTACTGGGAGTTCTCCAGCACCACCCGCCTCTTCGAGCGTCTGGCCTCCTTCTCGCGGGTCATCCTCTGGGACAAGCGGGGCACCGGGCTGTCCGACCCGGTCGACCGGGTGCCGAGCCTCGACGAGCGGGTCGACGACCTGATGGCGATCATGGAGGCCGTCGGCTGTGAGCGGGCCGCCTTCTTCGGTGTCTCGGAGGGCGGGCCCATGGGATTGCTCTTCGCCGCCGCCCACCCGGAGCAGACGACCGCCCTCGTGCTCTACGGCGCCTCGCCCAAGTTCAGTGCCGGCCCCGGCTGGGAATGGGGCTGGAGTCCCGACGAGATGGCCCGCGCCCTGGACGAGATCGACACGAACTGGGGCGACCCCGCCCTCATGTGGCTCTTCGGCCCCAGCCAGGAGGACAACGAAGCCATCCGCTACTCCTGGGGTCGCTATCAACGGATCAGTGCCAGCCCGGCCATGGCCCGGGCCGTTCTCGAAGCGCTGTGCGAGCTCGACTGCCGGCACGTCCTGTCATCGATCAGCGCGCCGACGCTCATCCTCCACGCCACCGAGGAACGGGTCGCCCATGTCGGTGCCGCCCGCTACATGGCGCAGCAGATCCCGGGCGCCCGGATGGTGGAGTACCCCTCGGCCGACCACATGCTGATGATGTACGACCCGGATCCGATGGTCGACGAGATCCAGCAGTTCCTCACCGGGGTCCGCCACGAAGGCCCGTCCAACCGGATCCTGGCCACGGTCATGTTCACCGACATCGTCTCGTCGACGGAGCGGGCCGCCGAGCTGGGTGACCAGCGCTGGCGTGACCTCCTGGCCAGCCACGACGCCGCCGTGCGCCGTGAGCTCCGGCGCTTCGACGGCCAGGAGGTGAAGACCACCGGCGACGGCTTCCTCGCCACCTTCACAGCACCGAGCCGCGCCGTCAGCTGTGCCTGCGCCATCCGCGAGGCCGTCCGCCAGTACGGCATCGAGGTTCGCATCGGACTCCACACCGGCGAATGCGAGCTCATCGGCAGCGATGTGGGTGGCCTGGCCGTGCACACCGGCGCCCGCGTCGCCGCCCTGGCCGAGCCCGGCGAAGTGCTGGTCTCCAGCACCGTGAAGGACCTCGTCGCCGGATCGAGGATCAACTTCGTCGAGCGCGGCACCCACGAGCTGAAGGGCGTCCCCGGCGAATGGCGGGTCTTCGCGGTGGCGGCGTAAAGCCGGCGCCCAGACGACATCACGGTGAGCTCAGCCGCAGGGGACGGTGTGACCGACCTTCACCTGCTGTCGGATCGCACCCGGGCCGGCGCCGGCGGGGGGGCGTTGCGCCCCATGGCCGCGGCGCAGACGGCGAGGGCGACGAGGGCGCCCGTCTCGGCCGCCAGGGCTCGGAGGGCCATCGGGGTCCAGCCGCTCTCCATGAAGCCGAACACGCCGACGGTGCGGCTCAGGACCAGGCCGGCCAGCGACCCGGCCGACAGCGCCGCCCCGGCGGCCAGCGGCCACCGCCGGTGGGGGATGAAGAGGGCGACGGCCACGGCGGCGGAGGCGACCACGTTGAGGAGGAAGAGCGGGCCGATGGAGGGGATCCCCCGGTAGCCGCCCTGCCACAGCTCGAGGTGGATGAGGCCTCCGGCGAGCAGGAGGACGGCGGCGAGCGGTCGGACGAGACGGGGCATGGAGACTCCCAGAAGAGTTACTACCGGTTGGTAGGTTCGTTGGTTCTACGGCGCCGCCGGCGGTTTGGATGGCCCGGGCGAAGAAAAAAGAATTCCGTCATCCGAACCAGGACCTGAATCCGAAAAGCGGGCATGACCACGCCCCATCGGATCAACAAAATGGCTCCAGCCGAGCCACTTCAGAGCAGGTATTGGATCCGCCGCCTGGCCCACATCGTCCTCGCCGGCGTCGCCGCCACGGTGCTGCTCAGCGCCTGCGGCGGCTCGGATTCGAACGACTCACAGTCCGCCTCCGCCGCGGCGGCAACCACCGCCTCAACGTCTCCCACCACAGCTCCGGCGGCCACCGCACAAGCCGCAGCAGGTGCCGTCACAGTCAAGCAGTTCCAGTTCATGCCGAACGAACTGACCGTCAAGGCCGGCACCAGGGTCACCTGGACCAACCAGGACCAGATCCTCCACACCGCCACCTCGGGGGCGACCCCGGGCACCTCCGACGGGAACTTCGACGGCCCCATGGACGGACCCGGCCAGAGCTTCACCTTCACCTTCGACCAGCGCGGCACCTACCCCTATTTCTGCAGCCGGCACAACTCGATGACCGGCAAGATCGTCGTCCAATAAACCGTCATATCTGTCGTGAACAGACTGAACAATGAGAAGGGATCAAACCCCACAATGAGCACCACCGAACCGTCCACCACCGCACCCCGCAAACGCGCTGGCCGCCTCGTCGCCGGTGTCGCCCTCGTCGCCGTCCTGAGCGCGGCCTGCGGCCAGGGCGGCGGCGACAACACCGTGTCCGCCAGCCCCAACGCCGCTCCCTCCGCCCACCTCGAGCACGGGGCCGTCGACCACTCGACGGCCCTCGGGCAGGCCGCCGGCTCCACCGCCGACGGCGGCGCCAAGCTGCGCCAGACCCTCACCGCCGGCCTCCAGGAGCACGAGTACCTGGCCGGCATCGCCGTGGTCCAGGCCGTCCTGACCAAGAAGACGGACTCGCCCGAGTTCACCGCCGCGGCCGCCGCCCTGGACAAGAACTCGGTGGCGCTCTCCGAGGCCATCGGCTCGATCTACGGCAAGTCGGCCGGCGACTCCTTCCTGCCCCTGTGGCGCAAGCACATCGGCTTCTTCGTCGACTACACCGTCGGCCGGCTGACCAACGACACCGCCAAGGCCACCAAGGCCAAGGCCGACCTCGACGGCTACCGGGCCGACTTCGGTGCCTTCCTGGCCTCGGCCAACCCCAACCTGCCCAAGGACGCCGTGGCCGAGGCCCTGATCCCGCACGTGACCGCCACCTTCGCCGCCATCGACGGCGTCGTGGCCGGTGACAACTCCGGCTTCGAGAAGCTCCGCGTGGCGGCCGGCCACATGCCCATGCTGGCCAACACCATCGCCGGCGCCATCGGCAAGCAGTACCCCGACAAGTTCCCCGGGGTCGACTCGGCCGCCTCCGGGCTGCTGTCGACGCTGACCGCCGCCCTCCAGGAGCACGAGTACCTGGCCGGCATCGCCGTGGCCATGGCCACCGTCACCAAGGACCCCAACTCGGCCCCGTTCAAGGCCGCGGCCGAGGCCCTGGACAGGAACTCGGTCGGCCTGGCCAAGGCCGTGGACTCCATCTACCCGGGCACCAACGACGTCTTCCTCGCCTCGTGGCGCAAGCACCTCGGCTTCTTCGTCGACTACACCGTGGCCAAGCTGACCAACGACCCGGCCAAGGCCGCCAAGGCCAAGGTCGACCTCGACGGCTACCGGGCCGACTTCGGTGCCCTGCTCAACTCGGTGAACCCGAACCTGCCCAAGGACGCCGTGGCCCAGGCCCTGATCCCGCACGTGTCCGCCACCTTCGCCGCCATCGACGGCGTCGTGGCCGGGGACGGCACCGGCTTCGAGAAGCTGCGGGTGGCGGCCGGCCACATGCCGATGCTGGCCGACACGCTCGCCGGGGCCATCGCCGCGCAGTTCCCGGAGAAGTTCCCCGCCTCGGGCAGCGCCGACCTCCCCGAGACCGACTGACTCCGCCCCTCCGCTGGTGTACCGAAGATGCCTCGGGGCCGAAACCCCGGGGCATCTTCATGTCTCCGTTCGCGGCGACTCGGCGTCCGCCCACGCCTCGAGCAGCTTGGCCGTGCCCTTGGGGTTGAACCCCTGGGGGGCGGGGGGCGCGCCCCGCACGCGGTAGGGCCAGCCCACCGCCGGGGCCCGGCCGGCGGCCGCTTCGATCGGGTCGCCGCCCAGCTCCTCGGTGAACTCGGTCGTGGTGCAGCGGATGAAGGCCCGCCGGAGCCGGTCCACGGCGCCGGTCAATGCGACCGGCTCCACGAAGCTGGCCGCGGGGTGGTCCCGCACCCGGGCGAGGTAGGCGGCCCGGTCGTCGTCGGGGAGCGAGCCCGGCGGGAGCAGCGCGTCGCGCAGGCCGTCGGGCAGGGGGAGCCGCCAGTGGGGGCCGTGCTCCTTCAGCCCCTCCCGGACCACGTCGCCGAAGGGTCCGGGCAGCAGATCCAGGGCCGACTGGCCGTGGCGGGGCACCAGGGCGTCGATGTAGACGACCAGCCGGATGCGGGCCGGCGCCCGGTCGGCGGCGGCGGTGACGGGCATCCCGCCGTAGCTGGCGCCGCAGAGGATGACGGCGTCGAGCTGCTCGAACTGGAGCAGGGCGACGATGTCATCGACGTGGGTCCCGAGCCCGACGGGCTCGTCGGGCAGGAGGTGGGCCCGCTCGCCCATCCCGGTCAGCGTCGGCGTGAAGACCTCATGGCCCCGCCGGCGCAGGAGCCGGGCGACGGGTGTCCATTCCCAGCCGCCACCCCAGGCGCCGGCGACGATCACGAACGTGCTCATGCCAGGAGGATGCCACGGCCGGGTGACGCCTTCCGACGAGTCGCCACGCGCTCCCGCCCGAAGTGGACGGGTCAGCGGTCGAGGAGGGCTCTCAGTAGCCGGTGACCCGGTGCCAGGCCCGGCCGGCCAGGGCGGACAGCGTCCGCCTCATGGTCTTGCGGGGGGCAACGGTGACCGGAGCACGCCAGTCGGTGGGGTAGGGGGTGTTGGCCTTCCAGGCGTGATACGCCTCGCGGTTCATGGGCCTTCATTTCCGCTGCCATCGGGAGAGGTGCCGGGCTCGGTACCGGCCACCGTAGCGCCCGGGCGGGCCGCCACCAGGCGGTCGCTGGCGGAAACGACGTGGAAGATGGTCCGCTGCCGGTTGCGATGCGGGCTCGTCGCCGACGTCCACAGGCCGTTCGCCACCATCTCCTCGGCGTGGCACCAGACGTTCCACTCGGCCCACAGGACCCGGCCCTCGGCGTTGATCCGGGCCTCGCCGTAGGGGGTGGTGATGAGGCGGCCGACGCCGTTACGGGTGACGCTCAAGGTCCCGCTCCTTCCAGTAGGCACCGCATCGACAGCCCTGGACACCGGCGGGCCGGCGCTCACGAGCCGCGAGACCAAACTCGTGGCAGGTATCTCATTCGACACGGCGCCACCTCCGCCCCGGGACCGCTGACGGCCCCGCAGCACATTTGCCTTGGTCACGCCTACTTTGCGGCCTCGTTGCTGACAGCGGGCGGACCCTTGACGGCCAAGTGGGCGGTCGGTCCTCTCCGCCGCCGCGCCGGATACTCCCGGCGGCGTAGACGCGGAGCCTCCCCTCGCCCGACGACAACCCCGGCCGCGACCCCGACCATGGGACCCACCGCGGCGAGTCGGTCCTGGCCGAGCGCTACGCCCGGGGCGAGATCGACGAGGCCGAGTACCGGGAACGCCGCAGCGTGCTGCGGGGCGGGTCCTGACCGCGGCGCCGCCGCCCCGGTCCGGGCCGGTCCGGGCCGGTGGGCCTGGGTCCGGGCCGGTGGGCTCAGGAGCCGCTGCCCCAGGTGTTGCCGCACTTGCGGCAGCGCAGGGCGCGCACCTGGGCGTGCGACCACGACCCGTCGGGTTCAGCTCCGGCCTCCTCGCCGGGGTCGCCGTCGTAGGTCCAGGCCTCCTGGCCGTAGCCCTCGACGTCGCCCGTGCCGCAACGGGGACACGATGGCTTGGGCACCCGGGGCCACGACGCCTGGCACGCCTGGCAGGTGAGGAGGATCACACCGCCGCTCCGGCGTTCACCCCGCACGTCTTCCGACTGGCACTTCGGGCAGGTGAACTCGTCCAACGGTCTCCCTCAACTCCATTCCGGGCGCCGGCCCCGGCCCGCCGGGCGCCCGCCGGTCAGGCGGTCCGCATGCGCCGACCTTAGGGGAACGGCGACCCCGGCCGACAACCGCCGCCACGACCGGGGCGCGGCGGCCGCCATCACGCCCCCGGCAGGGCCTCCCGCTGGTCCAGCCAGCGGTCGACCGTGGCGAAGAACACGTCGGGCGCCTCGATCCAGGGGAAGTGGCCCGTCTCCTCGACGACCACGACCTCGGCGGCCGGCAGGTGCCGGGCGATGCGGTGACTCTGGGGGAACGAGGTCAGGACGTCGTGGCGCCCGGCCACCAGGAGCACGGGACAGGTGACCCCGGGCAGGCGGTCGACGGCGCTCCAGGTGGCCAGCACCTCGAAGCCCCGGATCATGGCCTCCACGTCGTAGTGCGTGCCGTCGAGCAGGGGAGCGACGTCGTCGGCTTCGAGCCGGTGGAGGTAGAAGGGCAACAGCCCCTGGACTCCGTCGGCGAGCTCGGCGTCGGTGGTCGGCAACTTCGACAGCGCCTCGACGAGCCCGGGCGGCGGGGGCGGCCCCTGGTCGTCGTCCTCGGGCTCGCCGGCGCCGAGCTGTCCCGGCGTCGTCGACACCAGGATCACGCCGGCCACCCGCTCGGGGTGACGGATGGCCAGCTCCTGGGCGACGAACCCGCCGTAGGAGTGGCCGAACACGAGGAAGCGCCGGTGGCCGAGCCCGCCGGCCAGGGCGGCGGCGTCATCCGCCAGCTGCTCCATGGTGACCGTCTCGAGCCCGGGCCGCCCCGACCGGCCGTTGTGGCGCTGGTCGAACCACACCACCTCGAGCCGGTCGGCCAGGGGCATGAGGGTCCGCCGGTAGACCTGGTGGTCGAACCCGAGCCCGCCGTGGAGGACGAGGCAGGCGACCCGGCCGCCGCCGCCGCCGTCCACCTCGTAGAAGAGCTCGGTGTCGTTGACGCGCGCCACGGCCACGCCCGACAGTCTGGCCGACGTCAGTCACTCACCGCCTGGGCCAGGGTGAAGGGCCAGACCGCCTCCACCCCCGCCTCCCGCAGGAGGGCGCCGGCCACGGTGAGGGTCCAGCGGGAGTCGTGGACGTCGTCGACGAGGAGGACGGGCCCGGCCGGCATGGCCCCGGCCACGGCGAAGGCGCCGTGCACATTGCGCAGCTGCTGGGCGCTGTTGGCCATCTCCGCCTGGGGCGGCGACGGGCGGGTGCGGCGCAGCGCGTCGGCGGAGGGCAGGCCGAGGTCGGCGGCCAGGCGCCGGGCCACGTCGGCCACCAGGCCGGCTGCATCCGCCGACGGGACCCAGGTCACCCAGGCCGGCGCCGGCTCGGGCGCCCAGGCCCGCACCCGGGCGGCGGCGGCGTCGACCAGCTCGTCGGGGTAGGGG
>JBOGFE010000189.1:0-17739 GCA_050741935.1 Acidimicrobiia bacterium
GCTTTCCTTCCTCGTCCTCGTCGGCGTGCTCATGGGTACCGTCGGCGGTGGCGCCCTGGTGTTCAACTTCCTGGTGACGGCGCAGATCCGCTCCTGGAACCGGATCTCGATCTTCATCGCCTTCTTCTGCATAGCCTCCCAGGCGCTGCTCGCCAAACAGTGGCGCAGCCGCACCTCACGCTCCTCCCCAGCAGGTGGACGCCACGCCCGCACGGGCCTCGTCCTGGTGGCCTTGACCGGCTTCGTCATCTTCGATCAGGCGACCCCCCTCGCGATCCCGCCCTACGACCGCATGGCGGCGGAGTTCGACAGCGACCGCGAGTTCTTCCGGGCCGTCGAAGCCCAGTTGCCGGCTGCCGCGATGGTGTTCCAGCTTCCCTCCATACCTTTTCCCGAGGGTCAGCCCCTGGCCCAGATGGGGATCTATGACCACCTGCGGGGTTATCTCCACTCCGAGATGCTGAGATGGAGCTTTGGCGGCATGCGAGGACGGGCCGCCGATTGGCAGGAGAGCCTCGCCGGCCAACCCGTCGAGTTGATCGTGTCCCGGTTGGCGGCGGTGGGCTTCGGGGGCATCACGGTCGATCGCTTCGGATACCACGACTCGGGACGGACACTGGAAGCCGAACTCACCCGGCTCCTCGGTGGGCCTTCGGCGGTCAGCAGCAACGGGCGGCATTCCTTCTTTCCCCTGCCCAGTCGCCTCCCCGGACTGGATGGAGCCCCGGACGGGATCGTCAAGGCACTGGCGGAGCAGACACTTCACCCCGTGCTCGCCCGCCCCGGGCCCGGATTGAAGAAAGAGGTCTCGGACGGCGACCACGACTGGCTCGAAGGCGATGCCCAGGCGGCTCTTCAGATCGTGAACCCGGCTGCTTTCGGACGCAATCTTCGAATTGAGGCCACCGTATTCGCGGGGATGGGGGGCAAGCTTCGAGTGGACTACCCCGACGGGACCTCCGAGGTGCTCACCCCCAGCGGCGACGGAGTCGCCCTGCAGCGGGTGCTCGAGATCGCTCCCGGTGTGAGCTGGATCCACTTCGCCACCGAGGGCGCCGGCCTCTCCGGCCGAGTGGCCTCGGATCCGACCCGCCTCGAGCTCCGGAACCCCGCGATCTACGACGTGGCCCCCGCGGGGATCACTTCCGGCGTCGCCCGGTAGCCGCCGGCACCACTTCCGGCTCGGAGGTCTTCGCCGCTCCGGCGAGCACGCCGGCCAGGAACCGCCCGGTGTAGCTCTCGGGCACCTTGGCGATCGCCTCCGGCGGCCCCTCGGCCACCACCCGGCCCCCGCCGTCGCCGCCCTCGGGCCCCAGGTCGACGACCCAGTCGGCCGTCTTCACGACGTCGAGGTTGTGCTCGATGACGAGGACCGTGTTGCCGGCGTCCACCAGCCGGGAGAGCACCCCGATGAGGTGGCGGACGTCCTCGAAGTGGAGCCCTGTGGTGGGCTCGTCGAGGATGTAGATCGTCCGCCCCGTGGCCCGCTTGGCAAGCTCGGAGGAAAGCTTCACCCGCTGGGCCTCGCCGCCGGAGAGGGTGGGGGCGGGCTGGCCGAGGCGGATGTAGCCCAGGCCTACGTCGGCCAGGGTCTGGAGGTGCCGGGAGATGGCGGGCTGGTTGCCAAAGAAGGTGCAGCCCTCCTCCACCGAAAGGTCGAGCACCTCGGCGATGTTCTTGCCCTTGAAGGTCACGTCCAGGGTGTCGCGGTTGTAGCGGGCGCCCTTGCACACCTCACACGGGACGTAGACGTCGGGCAGGAAGTGCATCTCGATCTTGATGGTGCCGTCGCCCGCGCACGCCTCGCAGCGGCCGCCCTTCACGTTGAAGGAGAAGCGCCCCGGCATATAGCCCCGGACCTTGGCCTCCTGGGTCTGGGCGAAGAGGTTGCGGATCTTGTCGAACACCCCCGTGTAGGTGGCCGGGTTGGAGCGCGGCGAGCGCCCGATGGGTGACTGGTCGATGTTGATGACCTTGTCCAGGTGCTGGGTGCCCTCGATGGTCTTGTGCCGGCCGGGGACGGTCTTGGACCGGTAGACCTTCTGCATGAGGGACTGGAAGAGGATGTCGTTCACCAGGGTGGACTTCCCGCTGCCGCTCACTCCCGTCACCGCCACCAGACACCCGAGGGGGAACTCGACGTCGATGTCCTTCAGGTTGTGCTCCCGGGCGCCGCGGACCACCACCCAGTTCTCTCCCGGCGGCCGGCGCATCTCCGGCACCGGGATCGAGCGCCGGCCCGAGATGTAGGCGCCGGTCAGGGATCGCTCCTCGGCCACCAGGTCGTCGAGCGTCCCCGAGACGACCACCTCGCCGCCGTGCAGGCCGGCGCCGGGGCCGATGTCGACGACGTGGTCGGCCACCCGGATGGTCTCCTCGTCGTGCTCGACGACGATGACGGTGTTGCCCAGGTTCCGCAGCCGGAGCATGGTCTCGATGAGGCGCCGGTTGTCGCGCTGGTGGAGCCCGATGGAGGGCTCGTCGAGGACGTAGAGGACCCCCACCAGCCCGCTGCCGATCTGGGAGGCGAGCCGGATGCGCTGGGCCTCGCCGCCGGCCAGCGTGCCCGACGACCGGGCCAGCGAGAGGTAGTCGAGCCCCACGTCGACCAGGAAGCACAGCCGCTCGTTGACCTCCTTGAGGACCCGCTCGGCGATGATCCGGTCCCGCTCGGACAGCGCCAGATCGGCGAAGAACTTGGCCGTGTCGCAGATGGCCATGCTCGTCACGTCGTGGATGTTCTTGCCGCCGACCAGGACGGCGAGCGAGGCGGGCCGCAGCCGGGACCCGCCGCAGCCGGGGCAGGGCACCTCCCGCATGTAGCCCTCGATCTGCTCCCGGGTCCGGTCGCTCTCGGCCTCGGAGTGGCGCCGCTCCAGCCAGGGGACGACGCCCTCGTAGCGGGTCTTGTAGGACCGGGCCCGCCCGTAGCGGTTGCGGTACTGGACAAGGACCTGCGTGTCACCCGAGCCGAAGAGGATGACCTGGCGCTGGGCCTTCTTCAGCTTCTTCCAGGGGGCGTCCATGTCGAAGCCGTGGGATTCGGCCACGGCCTGGAGGACCCGGTTGAAGTACTCACCCCGGAAGCCGGCCCAGGGGGCGATGGCCCCGCCGGTGAGGGACAGGTCCTCGTCGCCCACGACCAGCTCGGGGTCGACCTCGAAGCGGGTGCCGAGGCCGTCGCAGCGCTCGCAGGCGCCGTAGGGCGAGTTGAAGGAGAAGTTGCGGGGCGCGAGCTCGTCGAAGGACAGGCCGCAGTGGGCGCAGGCCAGGTGCTGGGAGAAGGTGAGCGTCTCGGGCTGGCCCTCGCCCTCCTTGGGGACGACCTCCACCTCGGCCACCCCCTCGGCCAGGCGCAGGGCGGTCTCGAGCGAGTCGGTCAGGCGGCGCTCGATCCCGGGCCGGCGGACGAGGCGGTCGACGACGACCTCGATGGTGTGCTGCTCGTAGCGGGCCAGGCGGGGCCGGGCCGCCTCGATGCCGGTCAGCTCGATGACCTCGCCGTCGACCCGGGCCCGGGTGTAGCCCTGGCGGCCGAGGTCGGCCAGGAGGCTCTCGTACTCGCCCTTCCGGCCCCGGACCACGGGGGCGAGGACCTGGAAGCGGGTCCCCTCGGGCAGCTCCAGGACCCGGTCGACGATCTGCTGGGGGGTCTGGCGGGTGATCTGCCGGCCGCACGTGGGGCAGTAGGGCACCCCGATGCGGGCGTAGAGGAGCCGGAGGTAGTCGTAGATCTCGGTGATGGTCCCCACCGTCGACCGAGGATTGCGCGAGGCCGACTTCTGATCGATGGAGATGGCCGGCGACAGACCCTCGATGAAGTCGACGTCGGGCTTGTCCATCTGCCCCAGGAACTGCCGGGCATAGGCCGACAGCGACTCGACGTAGCGGCGCTGGCCCTCGGCGTAGATGGTGTCGAAGGCGAGGGACGACTTCCCCGACCCCGAGATGCCGGTGAACACGATGAGCCGGTCGCGGGGCAGCTCCAGGCTGACGTTCTTGAGGTTGTGCTCCCGGGCGCCCCGGACGATCAGCTGCTCGGACATGGCCTCACTCGAGCTCTGACCCATCCTCGTCCAGAGGCACGGCCACGATTGGGATACCAAGCTTCGCGGCGGCGGCGAAGAACGCCGCATGATCATCCATCAGATTCGGGTCCTCGCCCTCGGCCGTGAGAGGTTCGTCGATGTCGGGGACCCACCTCTCGCCAACAAGTTCTTCGAATGGTTCGAACCCACGCTCAGGCTCTGTCATCCCACCTCCCGTAGCTCGCGCTTCAGGTCGTGGATCTCGTCCCGGAGGCGGGCGGCGTACTCGAAGCGCAGCTCGGCGGCGGCTTCGTGCATCTCCTCCTCGAGGGAGTGGATGAGGCGGGCCAGCTCGTCGCCCGGCATCTCCAGCAGCTCCTTGCGCCGGGCCGCGTCGCGGCCCCGCAGGCGGCTCTTCCCCTTGGGGAGGGGGGCGCCGTCGTCCTGGCGGCCCCGGATCATCTCCAGGATGTCGGAGACCTTCTTGCGCACCGTCTGGGGGTCGATGCCGTGCTCGATGTTGTAGGCCATCTGCAGGCCCCGGCGGCGCTCCGTCTCGGATATGGCCCGGCGCATGGAGTCGGTGACGTGGTCGGCGTACATGACCACCTGGCCCTCGACGTTGCGGGCGGCCCGGCCGATGGTCTGGATGAGGGACGTCTCGGAGCGGAGGAAGCCTTCCTTGTCGGCGTCGAGGATGGCCACCAGGGACACCTCGGGCAGGTCGAGGCCTTCCCGGAGCAGGTTGATCCCGACCAGCACGTCGTACTCCCCCAGCCGGAGCGCCCGGAGGATCTCCACCCGCTGGATGGTGTCGATGTCGGAGTGGAGGTAGCGCACCCGCACGCCCAGCTCCAGGAGGTACTCGGAGAGGTCCTCGGCCATCTTCTTGGTCAGGGTGGTGACCAGCACCCGCTGGTCGGCCGCCTCCCGGGCCCGGATCTCGGCCACCAGGTCGTCGATCTGGCCCCGGGTGGGGCGGACCACCACCTGGGGGTCGATCAGCCCGGTGGGGCGCACGATCTGCTCCACGATCTGGGTCGACACCTCCAGCTCATAGGCCGAGGGCGTAGCGCTCATGAACACCACCTGCCCCACGGCCTGGGTGAACTCGTCGAAGCGCAGCGGCCGGTTGTCCATGGCCGATGGGAGGCGGAAGCCGTGCTCGACCAGGGTGTCCTTGCGGGAGCGGTCGCCCTCGTACTGGCCGTGGAGCTGGGGCACGGCCACGTGGCTCTCGTCGATGACCATGAGGAAGTCTTTGGGGAAGTAGTCGAGGAGGGTGTAGGGCTTCTGGCCGGCGTCACGGCCGTCGAGGTGACGGGAGTAGTTCTCGATGCCCGAGCACACCCCCACCTCGCGCAGCATCTCCAGGTCGTAGGTGGTGCGCATCCGCAGCCGCTGGGCCTCGAGGAGCTTGCCCCCCGCCTCCAAGGCGGCCAGGCGGTCCTTGAGCTCGTCCTCGATCTGGTTGATGGCCCGCTCCATGCGGGCCCGCGACACCACGTAGTGGGAGGCGGGGAAGACGCAGAGCTTGTCGAGCTCCTCCACGACCTCGCCCGTGACCGGGTCGACCGAGACGATGCGCTCCACCTCGTCGCCGAAGAGCTGGATGCGGACGGCCCGCTCCTCGTAGGCGGGGAAGACCTCGATGGTGTCGCCCCGCACCCGGAACTTGTTGCGGACGAAGTTCATGTCGTTGCGCTCGTAGGCCATGTCCACGAGCTTGGAGAGGATGGACCGCTGGTCCCGCTCCTCCCCCACCTCCAGCATGAGCAGCTGGGTGGCGTACTCGTCGGGGGCGCCCAGGCCGTAGATGGCCGACACCGAGGCCACGATGATGACGTCCCGGCGCGACAGCAGGGCCGACGTGGCCGAGTGGCGCAGCCGGTCGATCTCGTCGTTGATGGAGGAGTCCTTCTCGATGTAGGTGTCCGACGACGGGATGTAGGCCTCGGGCTGGTAGTAGTCGTAGTAGGAGACGAAGTACTCCACCCGGTTCTTGGGGAAGAACTCCCGGAACTCGCTGGTCAGCTGGGCGGCCAGGCTCTTGTTGGGGGCAAGGACGAGCGTCGGGCGCTGCACCCGGGCGATGGTTCCGGCGATGGTGAACGACTTGCCCGACCCGGTGATCCCGAGGAGTGTCTGGAACCGGTCACCGGCGTCGATGCCCCGGGACAGGGCGTCGATGGCCGCCGGTTGGTCGCCGGCGGGGGCGAAATCGGACACGAGCTGGAAGGGCGGCATCCCTCAGGACCTGCGGAGCGTCAGCGGAGCAGGGACTGGGCGGTTGGGGCTGGGGCCCCCGACCGCATCGCGATGAGCCGCCAGGCGAAGAGCCGACACGAGCAGCATCGTACCGGGGGGGTACGTCAGTCTCGGCCGGGTTTCAGCGCTCCTTGGCCGCTTTCCGGCGCTCCAGCTCTCCCCACAGCTCGCCGACCTGGCGGGCCAGATCGGCCGGCGTCCCGGCGTTGTCGAGGACCACGTCGGCCACCGCCCGGCGCTCGGCGTCGGAGACCTGGGCGGCCATCCGCCGGCGGGCGTCGACCGGGTCCATCCCCCGGGCCACGAGCCGCACCAGGCGCAGTGCCTCGGGCGCCTCCACCACCACCACCAGGTCATAGCCGCTCTTGGCCGCCTCCACCAGCAGGGGGACGTCCAGGACGACCACGGAGCCCGGCGGGGCGGCAGCCGTCCGGCGCGCCGTCTCGGCCGCCACCAGTGGATGGACGATCCCGTTCAGGTCGACCCGGGCGGCGGGATCCTCGAAGACCAGGCGGGCCAGCGCCGGACGGTCGAGCCTCCCGTCGTGGTCCACGACCGCGGGCCCGAAGCGGTCCACCACCGCCCGGAAGCCGGCCGTGCCCGGCTCCACCACCTCCCGGGCCAGCACGTCGGCGTCGATGACCACCGCCCCCCGGCCGGCCAAGGCCCGGGCCACCGTCGACTTGCCCGATCCGATCCCTCCGGTGAGGCCCACCAGCAGCACGGCGGGCGAGTCTACGAGGAGGTTTCGCACCCTTCGCCTACCCGGCTAGTCCCCCCCGGCCAGGGAAATGGCCCGCGCTAGCTATGCAGTAGGCCGAACGACCCACCGACATTCGATCGAAGAGACCGCGAGGGGACACAGGGTGACGGAGCGACTTTCCAACCGGAGGCTGAGGGGCGAACGCGGGGCGGCGGTGGTCGAGCTGTCCATCTGCCTCATCGTGATCGTCGTCATCGTCTTCGGCGTCGTGAGCTACGGCGTCATCCTCTCCTTCAAGCAGACCATGACCCAGGCCGCGGCCGAGGGGGCCCGGGCCGGCGCCATGGGCACCAACACCACCGCCTCCGGTCTGGCCTCGAACGCCACCGCCAAGTCCCTCGGCGCCTTCGGGAAGACCTGCGGCAGCGGCGGCCTCACCTGCACGTTCACCGTGAACCCCTGCGTCCCCGGGCCGCCCTCGGCCAAGTGCATCGAGGTGGACCTGGTCTACGACTACCAGGGCCACCCCCTGCTCCCGCCGCTTCCCTTCATCAGCTCGTTCCTGCCCACCACGCTCCGCTCGACCTTCGAGTCCGAGGTCAATTCGTGAGGTGGCTGTCCGCCAGGCTGCGGGCCCGCAACGATGACGAGCGCGGGGCGGTCATGGTCCTCGTCGCCGTCTCCATGGTCGTCTTCATCGGTTCGACCGCCCTGGCCGTCGACATCGGCCAGCTGACCAACACCAACCGGAACCTGCAGGCCATCGCCGACTCCGTGGCCATGGACGCCTCCCGGGCCATCAACGGCACCTCGGTCGGGGTGCTCCTGGCCCCCACCGGGGCCGTCACCGTCGCTGCCCAGAACAGCGCCACCCGCAACGACTTCCCCTACGGCCAGCTCGAGGTGCAGCTGGGCGAGAAGCTGGGCAGCGACCCCTTCGTGCAGATGACGAACGCGGCCGACATCCCCAACGCCGTGCGGGTCATCGCCCACGCCACCCTCGACTACGCCTTCACGCCCGGGACCAAGGCGCTCAGCCGCTCGGCGGTCGGCACCGAGTACGCCGTGGCCGGCTTCTCCCTCGGTTCCTGGCTGGTGGGCACCACCGACGAGAAGAACACCGTCCTCAACGCCATCTTCGGCGACTCCTTCGGGGCCCAGGTCGTCAGCTACAACGGCCTGGCCAGCGCCAACGTCACGCTGGAGGAGATCGGGCTGGAATGGCCCACCGGTGTGCTGACGCCGGACGAGCTGCTCACCACCGATCTCAGCCTGGAGGACTTCGTCGTCGCTTCGGCCGACGTGCTGCGCAACCAGGGCGACACCGCCGCCGCCGACGTGCTGGAGGCTTTCCACCTCAGCATGACCTCGGACAGCACCATCAACCTGGACGACGCCATCATCGTCGAGAGCGGGGGAATGGCGGCGGCCGCCACGGCGCAGCTGGACGTCCTCGGGATGCTCACCGCCATGGCCTTCGTGGCCGACGGTGAACACGCCATCAGCATCCCGGCCGCCCAGCTCGCCATCCCCGGCATCGGGGGCGTGACGCTGGACCTTGAGGTGATCGAGCCCGCCCGGACGATCTTCGGTCCGGTGGGCACCAGCCTGGACACCGCCCAGGTCAGGCTCACCATCACCCCCCAGATCGCGGTCTCCACCTCGTCGACGGTCAACGGCTGCAGCCTGACCGGCACCCTCGGCGCCCTCCTCTCCCTCAACGTCAGCCAGCTCCTCACCTGCACGCTGGGCGGCTTCATCGGGCGGGTCATCACCCTCGACCTGAACGCCAGCATTCCCATCTCGCTGGAGGCGGGCGGGGCGGCGGCGACCATCGACGCCATCAACTGCGCCAGCCCCCAGAGCATGACCATCGGCCTGGAGGCCATGCCCGTGACGCTCACCAGCAACGTCGACCTGACCTTCACCGGCACGCTGCTGGGGAGCTCGCTCGGCGACGTACTGCGGGTCCGGGGGACCGGCGGCGTCACCACCAACTCCACCGCCCCCGACCAGACGTTCCTCTATCCGAGCGAGTTCGACATCACCCGCTCGGTGGGGACCGACGGCCTGAGCGCCACGGGGATCACCAACTTCACCGCCAGCAGCGCCACGCTCCTCAACGCCAACCTCGGTCCCGTGTCCGCCGCCCTGAGCGGGCCCGTCCTGACCATCGCCAACTCGACGATGGTCGCCCTGAACAACTCCCTGGTGCAGCCCATCCTCGACCTGCTGGGCCTGAGCGTGGGTGGCGCCGACCTCACGGCGCGGCCCGAGCTGCAGTGTCTCGGCGTGCGGCTGGCGGAGTGACGAAGAACCCATGCAGCGGGACCGTCCCCGGCACCCGCTCCCGGATCCTCGTCGTCGAACCGGAACCGCAGCTGGCCGACCGGATCCGGGCGGCGGCGGCCACCCTCGAACCGGTTCCCGAGATCGTCCACCGGCCCCGGCTCCGGAGCAGCGACCTGGCCTCGATGAGCGGCTTCCAGGTCCTCGTCGTCGGCCCCTCCCTCCTCGACCGGGCCGGGTTCCACCGCCTGGCCACGCTGGCCCGCAAAGCCCCGTCCACGGCCGTCGTCCTCGTCGTCGACCGGCGGCCGGAAGCCACCCTGCGGGAGATCGTGCAGGTGGCGGCGGTCGACGCCCTCCCCCTCGCCATCAGCGACGACGAGCTGGGCGTGGCCCTCGAGCGGGTGGTCAACCTGGGCCGGCTCCGGTCCGGGAACTCGACCGCCGGATCGTCCGCCTCCGCCCCCCGGGGGCAGGTCATCACCGTGGCGTCGCCCACCGAGGGTTGCGGCAAGACCTTCGTGGCCGCAAACACCGCCCTCTTCCTGGCCCGCACCGGGGCCCGGGTGGTGCTCGTCGACCTCGACCTGCAGTTCGGCGAGGTCCGCACCGCCCTGCGGGCCCGGGCCGACTTCTCCATCGTCGATGCCCTCAGCTCCGAAGCCGACGGCCAGGACCTCGAGGGCATCCTCCCCGAGCTCCTCGTCCCCCTGCCCTGCGGGTTCTCGGTGCTGGCCGCACCCAAGGACCCGGCGGAGGCGGACAGCGTCGGGCCGGCCGACGTGTCCCGGGTCATCGACGCGCTGCGGGCCCAAGCCGACTACGTCGTGGTCGACACCCCCACCGGTCTCGTCGAGCACGTCCTGCCCGTCCTCGACGTGACCGACCAGCTCCTGGCCGTCGGCACCCAGGACCGGCCCAGCGTCCACAACCTGGGCGTCTTCCTCCGGACGCTGGAGCGCTTCGGCCTCGGCCCGGAAGTGGCGCTGGTCATCAACAAGGCGGACGGCGAGAACGATCCCGCCGAGGTGGCGGCGCTGCCCGGGTGCCTGCGGACCGTCCTCCCCTACGACCGCGAGGTCGCCCGCTCGATCAACCACGGCGTGCCCATCCTCGACGCCGCCCCCACCGCCCCCGCCGCCCGCCGGCTCCTCGCCTTCCTGGAACGGCTGGTGCCGGCGCCCCTGCCCCTCACCACGCCGTCGCCGCCGGCGCCTCCGAAGGCCGGCCGCCGCGTCTTCGGTGGCCGCTCCGGGGACGATGCCACCATCGACCCGACCGTCGAAGCGGCCGGGGCCACCGCCCCGGGCGAGGACTGGACCGAAGCGCCCCTCGCCGCCTTCGACCCTCCCGAGGCCGGCGACGAGCACGGATCTCTCCCCCAACCCCCTCGCCCCTCCTCCGGGGCGACGCCGGCCAGGACTGGCCGGCGTCGGGTGAACGACGGAACCTGGCCGCCACCTGAGCGCCGGCGCCGTCCATCGACGGTCGGGCCGACCCGAACGGGCCCGCACCGCGATCGCCCCGCAGCCCGGAGGGGGCCCCGGACCCGGGCTCCTCCCCGGAGGGGGCGGAGCGCCCTCGGCTCGAGCCAGTCCGGCCGGTCCGTCGACCACAGCACCTGCGCATTTGAGCGAGGTGCCTGGCGACACAGGGACCGGCCACCGTGCTGTCTGCACCCTTTATCCGTCAGCGACTAGTCATCCCCGACCCTGGAAATGACACTCCCTGGCTATCGAGCACGGGTGCGTGAAAGCCGACAATCACTACAGATGCGGCCCACATGGCCGCGCCTTCTCAGACCTGCCCCATGCGGCCGACAAGCCGCCCACCTCCTGGAGTCGTCCATGGTGTCGCGCCGGTCCAACCAGATGCTCTTCCTCGGCCTTGCCGTCTTCGTGATCGGTGCCGGCATCGTGATGCTCACGCTGCGTGCCTCCGAAGGTGGGTCTCCCTCCGCCTCGGCCACCACGACCACCACCATCCAGGCCGGGACGGTCCTCGTCCCCTCGGCCACCGGGGCCGTGCTGCCCACCTCCTTCACCATCCCCGAAGGCAAGCAGGCGGTGGCCGTCCAGGTCCCCTACGTCGCCGGTCTGGCCGGCTACGCCCGCGCCGGCGACCTGGTGAACGTCTACGCCACCATCGAGAAGGGCCAGGTCAGCCCGGACACCCCGCCTCCGCTGGCGAAGCTGGTCCTCCCCGCCGTCCAGGTGCTGGCGGTGACCGGCCCCGGTCCCGGCACCGAGACGGGCAACGAGACCTACCTCCTCGCCCTCGATGCCGTCCAGGCCGAGCAGGCGATCTTCCTCGCCCGCTTCGAGTCCGTGTGGCTCACCCTGGTGCCCAAGGACCAGCCTGTCCCCTCCACTCCCGGCCGCAGCCACAAGAACGCCTTCTAGGAGCCAACGTGAAGCCGAAGATCCTCGTCCTCGAGCGGGCTCCCGAGCTCGCCGAGCAGGTACTCGAAGTTGCCGCCCAGGTCGATCCGACCGCCGAGGTCGTCGCCTGCAACCGGGTGGGAGCGGTCAACGACCTGATCGCCCGGGAAGGTCCCTTCACCGTGCTCCTGGCCGGGCCCTCGCTGGCCAGCCGCTCCGGCCTGCGCCGGGTGGCCACGCTGCATGAGGAGTCCCCCTGGACCTCCATCGTCCTCGCCTTCCAGGACCGGCCCGACGCCAGCCTTCGTGAGATCGTCCAGGCCGGCGCAGACGACATCCTCCGGGTCCCCGTCGATCCCGACGAGCTTGCCATCGCCCTCGAGCGTTCCCTCGAGATCGGGCGCCTGCGCCGGGTGGTGGCCAGCACCGGTCCTTCCTCCAACGGCACCAGCGCCGCCCCGGCGCAGGTGAACAACACCCTGGCGCGGGTGTTCACCGTCAGCTCGGCCACCGGTGGCTGCGGCAAGACCTTCCTGGCCACCAACTTCGCTCTCTACCTGGCCAAGTACACCCGCAAGCGGATCGTCCTCGTCGACCTCGACCTCCAGTTCGGCGAGGTCAGCACCGCCCTGCGGCTGCGGCCCAAGTACACGATCTACGACGCCCTCAACCGCGGCGACGACGGCGAGCAGCTGGACTTCGGCGAGCACCTCGACGAGTTCCTGATCGGCCACGAAGGCGGCTTCTCCGTCCTGGCCGCCCCCAAGGAACCGGCCGAGGCCGACCGCATCACCCCCGCCGACGTGACCCACATCCTCGAGGTCCTCCGGACCCGGGCCGACTACGTGGTGGTCGACACGCCGGCCGCCCTCACCGAGGTCGTCCTGGCCGCCTTCGACGTCTCCGAGCACCTCTTCTCCCTGGCCACGGTGGACCTGCCCAGCGTGCGCAACCTGGGGGTCTTCCTCCAGACGCTGGAGAAGCTGCGCATCCCCGCCGAGAACATCTCGCTCATCCTCAACAAGGCGGAGCGGGACGTGGGCCTGGACATCAACCAGGTGGTGCGCCTGTTTCCCCAGGGCTTCAAGGCCATCCTGCCCTACGCCCGGGAGGTGTCCCGCTCCATCAACATGGGGATGCCCGTCCTCGCCTCCGACCCCTCCTCCGAGGTGTCCCGCAAGCTGGCGGCCTGCCTGGCCGAGTACCTCCCTGAAGGCGACCGTCCGTCCGGGAACGAGTTCGAGGCGGTCAAGGCCCCGTCCCGGTTCAGGCTCTTCGGCCGGAACCAGACGGTCGCCGGGAGCACCCTGTGAAGCTCTCCGAGAAGCTGGCCGCCCTCGATGACGACACGCCCGAACCCCGGCCCCGGCCCCGGCCGCGGCCCGAGCCCGAGGACGCCCCCGAGAGCCCCGAGGTCGGAGCCACGCCTCCGCCGCGCCGTCTGAGCGAACCGGCCCCCGACGCCGGCGCCACCATCCGCTCCAAGCGAGCCTCGGCCAGCTGGGAGGAGGCCAAGCGCCGGGTCCGGGAGCTCGTCCTGGCCGACCTCGGCCCCAAGCTCTCGGCCGTCAACTCGCGCCCCGGCGAGGCCCTGGAGAAGGAGGTCAAGGCCTCCCTCGACCGCATCCTCCAGCGGGAGGACGTGCGCATCTCCCCCATCGAGCGGCGCAAGTTCGTCTCTGAGGTTATGAGCGACACTCTCGGCTACGGCCCGCTGGACGGCCCGCTCGCCGACCCGACCGTCACCGAGGTCATGTGCAACGGCCACGACAAGATCTGGGTGGAGCGGGGCGGGGTCATCGAACCGACCGACCTCGCCTTCTCCGACGAGGCCCAGTTCCGCCACGTCATCGACAAGATCGTCTCGGCCGTGGGCCGGCGCGTCGACGAGTCGAGCCCCATGGTCGACGCCCGCCTCCCCGACGGGTCCCGGGTCAACGCCGTGGTCCCGCCGCTGGCCATCGACGGCGCCGTGCTCACCATCCGGAAGTTCGCCGAGGACCCCTACACGGTGGCCGACCTGATCCGCTTCGGGGCCCTCACCATGGACCTGGCCGTGTTCCTGGAGGCCTGCGTCCGGGGGAAGCTCAACGTCCTCATCTCGGGCGGTACGGGCACCGGCAAGACCACCAACCTCAACGTGCTCTCGTCCTTCATCCCGGCCAAGGAGCGGATCGTCACCATCGAGGACGCCGCCGAGCTCCAGCTCCAGCAGCCCCACGTGGTGCGCCTCGAGTCCCGCCCGGCCAACGCCGAGGGCCGGGGTGAGGTCAAGATCCGCGACCTGGTCCGCAACGCCCTGCGGATGCGGCCCGACCGCATCGTGGTCGGCGAGGTCCGGGGGGGCGAGGCGCTCGACATGCTCCAGGCCATGAACACCGGCCACGCCGGGTCGCTGACCACCGTCCACGCCAACACCCCCCGCGACGCCCTCTCCCGGATCGAGACCATGGTCCTCATGGCCGGCTTCGACCTGCCGGTGCGGGCCATCCGGGAGCAGATCGCGGCGGCGATCAACCTCATCGTCCAGCTCGAGCGGGCTTCCGACGGCGCCCGGCGCATCGTCTCCGTCCAGGAGGTCCAAGGCCTCGAGGGCGACATCATCCTGCTCCAGGAGCTGTTCACCTTCCGCAGCCGCCTGTCCCCCGAAGGGGGCCGGCAGATCGGCGAGATCGAGGCCACCGGCCTGCGGCCCCGCCTGCTCGACCAGATCCTCCACAGCGGCATCGAGCTCCCGGCGACCGTGTTCCGGGCTCCGGTGCGCGCCGCCCACCCCGACGTCCGCGCCCGGTCGCTGCCGACCGCGGCCGAGCTGCTGGCGGCCCGGGGCAAGCGATGATGCCGTTCATCGCCGCCCTCACCGTGGGCGGCGGGCTCGCTCTGATCGTGCTGTCCCTGCTCCAGCGGGTGCAGCAGCGCGACGAGGAGCTGGCCAAGATCCTGGCTCTCCCTTACGGCGAGCACGACATCGACGTGACGGCGGTGACCGAGTCCCGGGCCGCCCTCCTCGAGCAGAGCGTGCACCTGGCCCAGCAGGGACTCGAGCGCCTGAACCTGACCAGCGGCCTGCTCGGGCAGCTGGAGCGGGCCCGGGTCCCCCTCAAGCCGGGCGAGTTCGTCCTGTCCGTGCTGGGAGGCGGCGTCGCCGTGGGAGCGGTGGCCTGGCTCCTGACGGGCCAGCTCCTGGTGGCCGCCCTGGTCGCCCTGCCCGCCCCCTGGGTCGGCAAGGCCTACCTCAACTTTCGCGCCAACAAACGCCGCAAGGCCTTCGAGGCCCAGCTCCCCGAGGCCCTCTCCCTCATCGCCTCCTCCCTCCAGGCCGGGCACACCTTCCTGCGCTCGCTCCAGGTGATGTGCGAGGAGTTCGAAGCGCCGCTGAGTGAGGAGTTCGAGCGGGTGGTGGCCGAAACCGGGCTGGGCGATCCCGTGGTCGACGCCCTGGAGCGCGTGGCCGAGCGCATGCAGCTCCCCGACATGTCCTGGGTGGTGCAGGCCATTCGCATCCAGCAGACCGTCGGCGGCAAGCTGGCCGACCTCCTCTTCACCCTGGCCGACTTCATGCGGGCCCGGGACGAGATCCGCCGGGAGGTGAAGGTCCTGACGGCCGAGGGCCGGCTGTCGGCCTACATCCTGGGCGGCCTGCCCGTGGTCACCTTCATAGCCGTGCAGATCCTCAGCCCGGGCTACATGGATCCGCTGCTGCAGGGTTGGGGGCTGGCCGTCCTGGCCGGGGTGGCCGGCATGGTCGGCACCGGCGTGACCGTCATCAAGCGCATGGCGAAGGTGGACGTCTGATGAGCGACGCCATTGCCATCGTCGCCGGTCTCGCCGCCCTGGCGGCGGGCGTGACGATCGTTCTCAACTCCATCCGCCGGCCCGAGATCGACGCCGAGGCCGTCCTGGCCGAGCTCGACCTGGAGCGCCTGGCCACCGACGAGTTCGCCCAGCGGCTCAGCCAGCCGCTCGTCGTCCGGGTCCTGCAGCCCCTGGGCAAGAAGGTGACCGGCCGCATCGGTTCCTTCCTGCCCCGCAACCACCTGGACCGGCTCCGGCACAAGTTCCTCCTGGCCGGGATCACCGGCCGGATCGCGCCCGAGGAGTTCATGGTCCTCCAGGCCGTGGCCGCCGGCGCCGGCCTCCTCCTCGGGCTCGCCTACGGCGTGCTGGGCGGTACCGGTCTCGGGGGCGGGATCAAGCTCGGCGTCATCCTGGCCGTCGTCGTCCCCTTCATCCCCCACGCCTGGCTCAACCGGACCCGGGACGCCCGCCAGGGCTCCATCCGCCGGGATCTGCCCGACGTGCTCGACCTGCTGGCCATCTCGGTGGAGGCCGGGGTCGGCTTCGAGGGAGCCCTCGAGATCGTCACCCGCCACTTCCATTCGCCCCTGGCCGCCGAGCTGAGCCGTACGCTACGGGAGATGGAGCTCGGCCTCCCGCGCCGGGAGGCCCTGACCAACCTGAAGCGCCGAACCGAGGTCTCTGAGCTATCGAACTTCATCCTCATCCTGGTGCAGGCCGACGCCCTGGGGATGCCGATCGGGCGGGTGCTCCGGACGCAGGCGGCGGAGATGCGCTCGAAGCGGCGCCAGTGGGCCCGGGAGAAGGCGGCGAAGCTGCCGGTCAAGCTCCTGATCCCCACGGTGCTGCTGATCCTGCCGGCGATCTTCATCATCGTCCTGGGTCCGGCCGTCCCCGAGATCATGAAGGGGCTGTAGAGCCGGTCAGGCCGACGGACCGCTTCGGTCCGCTGGTCATCGTCCTGCGCTGGGCCGTCCTGGCCGCCGGCCTGTTCCTGGACCTGCCGCGCTTCGAGGTCGACCGGGGCTTCGTCCTGGCCACCGGCCTCCTCCTGGCCAACGCCATCTGGCGGTCGGTGCGGCCCCTGGGGGTCACCGAGAACCGGGCCACGACCGACGCCCTCCTCCTGCTCGACCTCGCCGTCGGCCTGGTGGCCGTGGCGCTCACAGGCGGCCGGGAGAGCCCGTACGTCTTCGTCCCCGTCATCGACGTGCTCCTGGCCGGGTTCGGGCGCGGCTACATCGAAGGGGCGGCCATCGCCGGGATGGCCGCCATCATGCTGGCCGTGGTGGAGATCGGCGCCGCCACCGACCCCGCGCTCCAGGCCGTGGGCGAGGTCGCCCTCGTCTACGCCCTGGCCGCCATCCTGGCCGGCTACGCCCACCGGCTGTTCGTGGAGGTGGAAGAGCGCCAGGAAGTGGCCGCCGACATCGTCACCCACCTGAGCGAGGTCAACGAGCTGCTCTCCGACCTCCACCGCGTCGCCCGCACCCTGCCGTCCTCCCTCGATCTCGGCGACACGCTGGCGGCCGGTACCGCCCGCCTCCACGACCTCTTCGACTTCACCCACCTCGCCGTCCTGGTGCAGGAGCCCGCCACCGGCACCTGGCGGGTGGAGGTCGCCGACGGTGTGCGCCTCCCTCCCGAGCTGCCCGCCGACGGGTTGCCTCCTCCCTTGGCGGAGGCGGTCGCCACCCGGGCGGCGTCGTCGCACGCCGCGCTCCCCGATGGGGGCGTGGCCGCCGAGGCCTCCAGCGGCCTGTACGCCCCGCTCGTCGCCCGGGACCGCCTCGTGGGCCTGCTCGCCCTCGAGCACCGGGACCCCGGCCGGTTCGGTACGCGCCATGTCCAACTCGTGAACGGCCTGGCCGAGCCGCTGGCCCTGGCCATCGACAACGCCCTGTGGTTCGCCCGCCTCCAGGCCCTCGGCGCCGAGGGGGAGCGCTCCCGCATCGCCCGCAGCCTCCACGACGGGGTCGGTCAGGGCCTGGCCTACATCGCCCTCGAGCTCGACCGTATCGGCGCCACCCACCCCCACCCCCACCATGCCCGCCTCCGGGACGACACCCGGGGCCTCCAGCGGGATGTGCGCGAGACACTGCACCAGCTCCGGGCCGAGGTCACCGAGTCGAAGGACCTGGGCACCCTGGCCGAGGCCCATCTGCACCGCTTCTCGGAGCGGACGGGGATCAGCGCCTCCCTGTCCTCCGAACCCACCCCGGAGCGCCTTCCCGTCCTCGTGGAACACGAGGTGTGGCGCATCCTCCAGGAG
>JBOGFE010000190.1:0-16348 GCA_050741935.1 Acidimicrobiia bacterium
CGGGGAACGAGCTCCTTCCTGGTTTGGGCGTGTGCGGGAACCTTCAGGAGATCCCTCTTCCCACCGGCCAGGTGGCGTGTACCCACGGCCCTGATCCGGCGCCGGACGGCGTCGACATCAGGGTGCCCTTCGAGCCCGGGAAGGCCAGGACGGGGTTGCTCTTCCCCGACCCGCCCACCGGTCGCACGACGGCCGAGGCCGCCGGCCCCGGGGGGATCCGCTGCTACACGGACGGAACCGGCGGTCGCCGGGTCCACGCCATCTACGCCCGGCCCTCCGACCGACCCGACCGCTATGCCCAGGTGGTCGGCTCGATCAGGACATTCGCCGCCGAGACGGACGAGGTCTTCCGGGCCACCGCCGCCCGTTACGGTGCCGTCCGCCACATCCGCTTCGTGACCGATTCGCAGTGTCAGCTGGTGGTCGACAACGTCGTGCTCAGCCCCGCGGGAGACGACAACATCGATACCACCATGGCCGAGCTGTCGGCCCGGGGCTACAACAATCCGAACCGGAAGTACGTCGTGTGGATGGACTCGACCGTCCTGTGCGGCATCGCCGCCTACTACCCCAACGACCGTCCCGATGCCCTCAACCCCAACAACGGTCCGGCCGGCGTGCCCGGCCTGGTGGCCCGGATCGACTCCGGATGCTGGGGCCTGTCGAAGCGGGGCGGGTCGGTCGAGGCGCACGAGCTGATGCACAGCCTGGGTTCCGTGCTTCCCAGCGCGCCGCATTCCACCGCCGCCGGACACTGCGACGACGAGTCGGACCGCATGTGCTACCCCGACGGCTCCGTCCTGGTCGTGCGGGACGTGTGCAGCGAGGCCCAGGAAACACAGTTCGACTGCGGTGGCGACGACTACTTCCATCCATCTCCTCCCAACGGGAGCTACCTGGCCACCCGCTGGAACACCGCTCGGAGCGCCTTCCTGGCCACCAGCGCAGGCGACCCCACCATCTCGGTGGGGGACACCCAGGTGGTCGAAGGCGACGCCGGGACCTCGTCGGCCGTGTTCACGGTGGCGCTGGCCGCGCCCTCTGGAAGCGGCGTGTCGGTCCGTTTCCGGACCTCGGCCGGGTCGGCGGCGCTCGGCGGTGACTTCAGCGGGGTGAACGGCATCGTGAGCTTCTCGCCCGGTGAGACGGCGAAGACCGTGGCGGTCCCGGTGGTGGGGGACACGGCCGAGGAGCCGGACGAGACCTTCTCGCTCACGCTCTCCGAGCCGGTGGGTGGCCCGATGTCCGACGCCGAGGCGGTGGGCCGCATCCTTGACGATGACCCCAAACGCTTCGGGTACCGCCTGGTGGCGTCCGACGGCGGGATCTTCGCCTTCGGCGACGCCCCGTTCTACGGCTCGACGGGCAACGTCAAGCTCAACAAGCCCATCAACGGGATGGCACCGACGCCCAGCGGCGCCGGCTACTGGATGGTGGCCTCCGATGGGGGGATCTTCAGCTTCGGGGACGCCGGCTTCTTCGGCTCGACCGGCGCCATGAACCTGCGTGACCCCATCGTCGGCCTGACCCCCACGCCGAGCGGGCAGGGCTATCGGATGGTCACCGGCGGCGGCGAGGTGTTCTCCTTCGGAGACGCCCCCCGCCTGCCGGTCGAGTCTCTGGCCGCCCGGCCGGCCGAGCCCATCATGGGGATCAGCTCGACCCCCTCAGGGGCCGGTTACTGGTTGGTGGGCCGGGACGGGAACGTCACAAATTTCGGTGACGCCCCGGCCCTCGGGTCCACCGGGCCCCTCAGCGAGCCGATCGCGAACATCGCCGCGACCCCGTCCGGCGGCGGCTTCTGGGTCGTGACCTCGGGTGGCGGCATCTTCTCCTTCGGCGACGCCAGGTTCCTGGGGTCCCTGAGCGGGACGCCGCTCAACCGGCCGGTGGTCGGCCTGGCCCCGACCGCCACCGGCAACGGCTACTGGATGGTGGCATCCGACGGCGGCATCTTCGCCTTCGGCGACGCCTTCTTCCTGGGCTCCACCGGAGGGATCAACCTCAACCAGCCGGTGGTGGGGATGACGTCGGTGCGATGAGGCCCAATCCGGGACGGTGCCGGTGGGCGCCGCTCCTGCTGGCCGTGGCCGCCGTGACCGGGCTGCCTCCCGTCCCGGCCGGCGGGGTGGTGCCCGGCTCGAACGGTCGCATCGCCTACGCCAGTGTCCGGGGAGGTCTCGAAGACGTCTACTCGATGAACCCCGACGGCTCGGGTGACACGCGCCTGACCGAGGACGTGCAGGTGAGCTTCCGGCCCAGCTGGTCGCCCGACGGCAGGTTCATCGCCTTCGCCACGCTCCGCAGCGGCAACCAGGACATCTACGTGATGAACGCCGACGGGTCATCCGAGACGCGCCTGACGTCCGATCCCGACATCGACAACGATCCGACCTGGTCACCCGACGGCACCCGGATCGCCTACGTGCGTGCCGGCCAAGAGACCAGCGATGTGTGGGTCATGCACGCCGACGGCGCCAACCAGTCGCGGGTGTCGGACGGAACGGCCCACAACGGGCAGCCGGCCTGGTCACCGGACGGCACGTCGATCGCCTTCGTGTCCACCCGCACGGGGAACACGGATGTCTTCGTCATGGGCACCGACGGGACGGGGCTGACGCAGCTGACCACCGACGCGGAGGCCGACGCCGGGCCCGCCTGGTCGCCGGACGGCACCCGTATCGCCTTCACGTCCACCCGGGCGGGCGGCGCCGACATCTGGGTCATGAAGGCGGACGGCACCGAACCGGTCCAGCTCACCACCGACCCGGAGAGCGACGTCAGCCCGTGCTGGTCACCCGACGGCACCCGGATCGCCTTCACCAGCGCGCGGTCCGGCAACGCCGACATCTGGGTCATGGACGCCGTCGGCACGAACCAGACGGCCATCACCACCAACGCCGAAGTCGACGAGTACCCGGACTGGCAGGCCGTCTGAGCCGGCCCGTCCGCGGCGATCAGGGGCTGTAGACGATCACGAGTTGCGGCGCCCGGGCGATGCTCGCGTCCTCCACCGCGGTGAAGCTGGCCTCGGCGGTGCCCGTGTAGGCGGCCGGGTCGGCGATGGCCCAGCCGTAGTTGGAGGCCGTGCCGGCCACGATCTTCACCACGTCGGAGGTGACGTTCCAGGAGTAGTACTTGTTGTTGTTGGCGGCGCCGGTGGCGATCGTGACCTTGTCCGTGTCCGTCGAGCTGTAGGTGGGATTGTTGTTGTAGGTGAGTGTGTCCTCGCCCCAGCACGTGCTCAGGCCCTCGTGGCAGGGCCCGGTCACCGGGTAGGCCCCGTAGGTGCGGCTGGTGCTGGCCTGGGCGGTGATGAACAGCCGCAGCGTGGCCTGCTTGATCACCGCGCTGCTGGTGATGGCGGGGGCGCACTTGGACAGGTCGTAGCGCAGGAAGCCGACCTTCGTCTTGCCGCTCCGGTTCGCGACCAGGATGAACTTCGCCGTCCCGTTCTTGGCTCCCGGTTTGTCCTGGTCGCTGTAGGTGTCCAGGGCGGCGACGGAGGTGGCGGGATAGCCGGTGAGGGCGCACGTCCGGAAGGAGCTGACACTGCCCGGCGCCACCGTGAGCGACGTGGCCGAAGCCACGACGACGGCCAGCGCGGCCCCGCCGGCCGGCAGGAGCAGGAGCAGGGCGTGGCCGCGCTTCACGTCACGGCGCCTGCAGGAAGATGCCGATCATGTGGGAGTCCTTGAGCGGCACGGCACTGGCCAGTGTGACCGTCACCGTCCCGCCTCCGGCCGGGATGGTGGCCGTCCCCTCGCGGGCGGGATCGGGGCCGCCGTTGTGCACCGTCACCCGCACCGTCCCGCCGGCGCAGGCGGCGTCGACCCCGCCGAGCTCGACGGCGCTCACGCTGGTACCCGACACCACCTGGTAGGCGGTGACGCCGTCGGCGTCGCAGGCGCCGGGTGCGCCCTTCCCGGCGGCGATGGATCCGTCTCCCACCGTCAACTTGGCGGCGGAGGCGAACCCGAAGGCGACCAGGGCGGCACCGGCCAGGCCGGCCCACCGCCACCTCCTCCGTGCCCCCATCGCACCGTCCTCTCGTTACCGCCCCGCCCTGCTCAGCTGATCACCGCATGGACCCGAGTGATCGTCGGCACCGCCACCGCACTCAAGAGGGCCACCGTCACCGTTCCTCCACCGGCCGGTACCGTGCCGGGCCCCCCGGTGGTCAGCTTGTGGTCCCCCGACTTGACCACGGTCACGCTCACCTGCCGTCCCTCACACGAAGCCGAGATACCGCCCACCACCACCGAAGTGACGGTGTAGCCGGTGGTGGTGTCGAATCCGGTCACGTAGCGGGTGGTCACCCCGTCGGGGTCGCAGGTGGCCGGAGTGACACTGCCGGACCCCAGCGCTCCGGCGGTGACGGGCAGCTGGGAGGCGGCCGCGAACGTCGCTCCCCATGCCGTCGCCCCCGCGACCACACACCACAGAAATCGCTTCATACCAGCCTTATCGGCCTTGGACCCCTCGATTTGAGGGTTTGTGCGCCTGATTGTCCACCCGAAAGGGACGGAACCGGACTAACCGATCGCGATGAAGACCTTGCCGATGTCCTCAGCCTTGAAGCCCGAGGTGGCCAGTACGGGGTCGCCGCTGGTTCCCGTGCTTCCCGAGAGGCTGACCGGCCCGGAGTTGTCGGCCTTCGTCAGCGTCACGGCGATGCCCTTGCTGTCACAGGACGGCCGGGCGATGCCGGTGACCTTCACGCCGCTGATCGTGTAGCCGGTGCCGTCCGTGTACGTGTAGGTGTACGACGTCGAAACCCCGTCGGTGTCGCACGCGGTCACCGCCTGGGTGCCCGACCCGAGGCCCGAGTCGGTCACGCCCAGTGAGGCCGCCGAGGCCAGGGCGATCGAGTACGCCATGCCCCCAAAGGCAACTGCCAATAGCAATCGCTTCATCTCTTACCCCCCACGCTCCGGGCCAACCTACGACGCAAACCGAACGAAAAAACGCGCATGGGTAGAATATCGTGTGGTTTCCGACAGCGCATCGTCGGACGTGAACCGTGGTTTCCCCCTCGTCCGGACACTCCGGGTGGTCGGGGGTGTCCTCGTCGTGCTCGTCTGGGTGATCTGGTTCCGGCCCGCCGCCCTCGGGGGCTCGGCTGGCTACATCGTGGTGAGCGGCACGAGCATGCGGCCCGGGCTGCAACCGGGCGACCTGGTGGTGCTGCGCCGTCGGGTGGGCTACGAGATCGGCGACGTGGTCAGCTATCGCGTCCCGTCCGGAGCCGTCGCAGGCGCCCGGGTCATCCACCGCATCGTGGGTGGGGGCCCCGATGAGGGGTTCGTCATGCGGGGGGACAACAAGCCGGACGCCGACCTGTGGCGTCCCCGCCCGTCCGACATCGAAGGGGAGCGGTGGCTCCGGGTTCCCGTCGCCGGCCGGGTGATGACGGCGGCCCGCTCCCCGGGTGTGCTGGCGGCGGTGGTGGGCGGGATCGTCTTCGCCTATGCCTACACCTGGAAGCCCCGACACCAGGCCCTGGCCTGAACTCCTGCTGCCGGCCGCCGGCGGGGCCGAAGTGGCCGACTCCTCCCGGCGCTGCGAGCATGTGGTGGAAGAGGGAGGGGATTTCATGACGCTCCCTGATCGCGCCCCACGGCGGCCCTCGCCGCCCCGATCAACGTCGAAGTGTCCCGCCGGGGCCTGATCGTCAAGCCGATCGGGCCCAACGACCTGAAACCGACACAGTGCGCCTCGTTGAATCTCACCAACCTCGTCATCGGTGGCCCGGGCACGGCCGGCGCGGATCTCGTCCTCGGAGGCCCCTCCGCCGACAGCCTGGACGGGAACGCCGGCGACGACTGCCTTCTCGGTGGGGGTGGCATCGACTTCCTCGACGGTGGACCGCAGAACGACGTCTGCATCGGCGGTCCCCTGCTCGACGTCATCAACCTGTTGACCTGCGAGACGGTGATCCAGTAACCGCAGCTGCGATTGGAGCGTTGAGGGAACGCCGCGGTAGGCAGGGAAGTGGCGGCCTGGCCGCCGAAAGGCGAAAGGAGCGTGGTCATGGCCGCAGACGAAGAGGTGGTCCGCACCGAAGCGGAGGGGCCCGTGCTGGTCATCACCATCAACCGGCCCGATGCCCGCAACGCCATCAACAAGCAGGTGGCGGAGGCGATGGCGGCCGCCCTCGACCGGCTCGACGAGGACCCCGACCTGGCGGTGGGCGTCATCACCGGCGCGGGCCGGGGGTTCTCGGCCGGGATGGACCTCAAGGCCTTCGCCAGCGGGGAGTTCCCCATCGCCGGTGACCGGGGCTTCGCCGGGATCGTGGTCAAGGGCGCCCGCAAGCCGCTCATCGCCGCCATCGAGGGCTTCGCCATGGCCGGCGGTCTGGAGATCGCCCTGGCCTGCGACGTCATCGTCGCCGCCCGCGACGCCCGCCTCGGCATCCCCGAGGTGACCGTGGGGCTCTTCGCCGCCGCCGGCGCCCTGTGGCGCCTGCCCCGCCGGGTGGGTGTGGGCCAGGCCAACCTGATGGCCCTCACCGGTCAGCCGGTCAGCGCCGAGGAGGCCAGCCGGATCGGCCTGGTCGACCGCCTGGCCGAGCCGGGCGAGGCGGTAGCCACGGCCAAGGAGCTGGCCGGCGCGATCGCCAGGAACGCCCCGCTGGCGCTGGCCGCGTCCAAGAAGGTCGTCGACCAGACCTTCACCATGGGCTCCGACGAGTTCTGGAGCTGGCAGGGCACGCTGTTCGGCGAGGTGTTCGGCTCCAAGGACGCCCTGGAAGGCGCCCGGGCCTTCGCCGAGAAGCGGCCGCCGAACTGGCAGGGGGCCTGACCACCTCCGACCTCGCCGGCCGGGGCTGGGACGCCGTCGTCGTCGGCGCCGGCCACAACGGGCTGACGGCGGCGGCCTACCTGGCCCGGGCCGGCCGCTCGGTGCTGGTGCTCGAGCGGCGGGGGCAGGTGGGCGGGGCGGCCACCCTGGAGCGGCCCTTCGCCGACGACCGGTTCGTCGTCTCCCCCTGTGCCTACCTGGTCGGCCTCCTCCACCCGCTGGTGGTGGAGGAGCTGGGCCTGTGCCGGCGCGGCCTGCGGGTGGCCTTCGTCGATCCCCACCTCTGGTGCCCGTTCCCGGACGGGACGTCGCTCACGCTGTGGGACGACCCCGAGCGGTCGGCCGCCGCCGTGGCCGGGCTGGCGCCGGCCGACGTCGAGGGTTACCTGGCCTACGAAGACCTCTTCGCCCGCATCCGCCGGGGGCTGCGGGGGTCGTACACCGAGGGCGACGACACCTGGCTCGGCCCCGCGCCCGACCGGGCCGAGGTGGAGGAGCGCCTCGGCCACGACCCCGAGCTGGTGGAGATCGTCTTCGAGGCTTCCATTGCCGACGTCATCGAACGTCACCTGGCCGACGGCCGGCTGCGGGCCGCCCTCCACGGCCAGGGGGTGATCGGCACCTTCGCCGGACCCCGGGACCCGGGGACGGCGTGGATCCACGCCCACCACTGCCTCGGCGCCCTGGAAGGGCGGGCGGGATCGTGGGGCTACGTCGAGGGCGGTCTCGGGCGGGTGTCGTCGATCCTGGCCGAGGCGGCCGGCGAGGCCGGTGCCGTCGTCCACTGCGGCGCCGAGGTCGCCGCCGTCGTTCCCGGCGAGGGAGTCCGCCTGGAGGGCGGCGAGCTGATCCGGGCGGCGGTGGTCGTCTCCAACGCCGATCCGGTCCGGACGCTGGCCCTGGTGGAGGGGGGCGGGCCCGAACCCTTCGCCGGCCGGGTCGGGGCGTGGCGGACCGTGAGCCCGGTGGTGAAGGTCAACTGCGCCCTTTCCCGGCTGCCCACGTTCACCGCCGCCCGGTCCGGCGAGGCGCCCCACCGGGCCATGGTGGAGATCGCCTCCGACATCGACGCCACCCAGGCGGCGGCCGACTCCGCCCGCCGGGGCGAGCCGGCGCCGGCGTGGTGCGAGCTGTACTTCCAGACCGCCTACGACCCTTCGGTGGCGCCCGCCGGTGCCCACACCATGAGCGTCTTCGCCCAGTACGCCCCCTACCGGCTGGCGGCCGGGGACTGGGACGGCCGGCGGGAGGAGATCGCCGACGCCGTCGTCGAGCTGATCGCCCGGTTCGCCCCCGACGTGGCCGACTGCATCATCGAGCGCCAGGTGCTCGGGCCGCCCGACGTGGAGGCCCGCATCGGGCTCACGGGCGGCCACATCTTCCAGGGAGAGATCCTTCCCGACCAGATGTGGGACCGGCGCTTCGGCCCCCGCACCCCCGTCCCGGGCCTCTACCTGTGCGGGGCCGGCACCCATCCCGGGGGCAGCGTCATGGCCGTCAACGGCCGCAACGCCGCCATGGCCGTCCTCGACGACCTCGGTCTCAGCCGGCCGCCTCGATAGCGGCCCGCACCCGGGCCGCGGTCTCGGCCGCCTCCTCGTCGGAGGCGTACTTCGTGCGGGGCCAGAAGAAGCCCCGCAGGCCGTCCTTGCGGTGGCGGGGCACCACGTGGACGTGGAGGTGGGGCACCGACTGGGAGATCCGGTTGTTCATGGCCACGAACGTGCCGTGGGCGCCGAAGCCGCCCTCCATCGCCGCCGCCAGCCGCCGGGCGTCGGCGAAGAGTGGACCGAGGAGGTCGTCGGGCAGCTCGGGGAGGGTCTCGACGTGGCGGCGGGGGATGAGCAGCACGTGGCCGGGGAAGACCGGCCGGTGGTCCAGGAAGGCGAGGGTGAGGTCGCTCTCGGCCACCACATGGGCGGGTTCGGTGCCCGCCTCGATGGCGCAGAACCGGCAGCCGGAGGGGCTCACCCCTCCGCGGGCGACGTGTACGGCCGCAGCCGGGGCTTGACCGCCTCCCGCTTGGGTACCAGCACCTTGCGCCGGAAGTAGACGACCTCCTCGCCGCGCTGGTTGTAGCCCCGGGACTCGACCGTGACCACCCCCCGATCGGGTTTGCTCCGGGACGCCTTCTTGTCCAGCACGGTCGTCTCGGCGTAGATCGTGTCGCCGTGGAAGGTCGGGGCCTTGTGCACCAGGCTCTCGATCTCCAGGTTGGCGATGGCCGCCCCCGACACGTCGGCGACGCTCATGCCCAGCACCAGGGAGTAGATGAGGTTGCCCACCACCACGTTGCGTCCGTACTGGGTCTGGGTCTCGGCGTACCAGCGGTCGTTGTGCAGGGGGTGGTGGTTCATGGTGATCATGCAGAACAGGTGGTCGTCGGTCTCGGTGATCGTCTTGCCGGGGTAGTGGCGGTAGACGTCACCCACCTCGAAGTCCTCGAAGTGCCGGCCGAACGGGCGCTCGTGGACGGTCATGACGCGGAGCCTAGGCCGGGAGCCGGCTGATCCCTTGAAGAGGAGAATGCCGCACCGGCGCGCTTAGGCTTTCCTTCGGCGTCGCCGGGGGAGCGGCGCCTCGTGCAAGGGAGGCCATTCGTGAGCAAGCGCATCCTTCTTGTCGTCGTCGCCGCCGTGGTGGGGCTGTTGGGCTTCCACGTGGCGTCCGCTACGCCGCCGTCGGGCACCATCACCCGCACCGACCTGGCCAAGGGGACGACCACCAAGCCGATCTACATCAACACCAAGGGCGCCGAATCCGAGTTCTACCTCCAGAGCCTCTCGCTGGGTCCCGGTGCCGACAGCGGATGGCACACCCACCCCGGCCCCGAGTACACCATCATCGAGTCGGGGACCATCACCATCCAGAAGGCGACCGCCTGCACCCCCGAGCAGCTCGGCCCCGGCAGCGTCCACTTCGTGGAGGCCGGCGTGGCCCACCGGGGCTACAACGAGACGGCTGAACCGGTGGAGCTCTACGTCACCTACACCGTCCCGGCCAAGGAGCCGGTCCGGGGCGAAACCCCCGACGCCTGCCGGGAACCCTGACCTTGGCTGCTGACCTCACCGCGGCGGGGGCCGCCGTCGACGTCGCCCGCTCCGTCTGCGAGCGGGCCGCGGCCCGGCTGGCCCAGTTGGCCACCGACGACGACGGGGGGATCTCCGTCGCCCGCCTCGACCGCCACCAGGTCCTGGCCTACGACCTGGCCCATGCCACCAGCGGGGTGGAGGGGAGCCGGGTCATGGTCGGCTACGGCGCCCACGGCGAGGCCGAGGCCGCGCTCGCCTGCCTCTACGTGGCCGAGGCCATCTGGGACCTCACCTGCCGGATCGCCGGGAGGGAGGGCGAGTGGGGCGCCCCGCTGTCGGACCTGGAGCCGGCCCGGGCCTTCGTCGAAGCCCACCGCAGCCCCGCCTTCCTGGAGCAGGTGGCGGCCTCGCTGGAGGCCACGGGCAGCGGGCCGTCACACCTGGCCGACGAGTTCGAGATGGTGCGCGACACCTTCCGGCGCTTCGCCGCCGACAAGGTGCGCCCGGTGTCCGAGACCGTGCACCGGGAGAACAGCGACATCCCCGAGGAGGTCATCGGCGGCCTGGCCGAGCTGGGTGGCTTCGGCCTGTCGGTGCCCGAGGAGTACGGCGGCTTCGCCTCGGGCGACGAGAGCGACTACCTGGGGATGGTCATCGCCACCGAGGAGCTCTCCTGGGGCAGCCTGGGGGTGGGCGGGTCGCTCATCACCCGGCCCGAGATCCTCACCCGGGCGCTCGTCCGGGGCGGGACGGAGGACCAGAAGCGCCAGTGGCTGCCCCGCATCGCCACCGGCGAGGCCATGGTCGGTGTCATGGTCACCGAGCCCGACTTCGGCTCCGACGTGGCCAACCTCAAGGTGACAGCCACCCGGGCGGGGGACGGTTGGCGGATCAACGGGGTGAAGACGTGGGCCACCTTCGCCGGGCGGGCCAACACGCTCATGCTCCTGGCCCGCACCGACCCCGACCGGTCCCTGGGCCACAAGGGCCTCTCCCTCTTCGTGGTGGAGAAGCCCGAGGCGCCCGGCCACCACTTCGAGTTCACCCAGGAGGAGCGGGCCGACGGCACCCGGGGTCGGATGGAGGGCCGGGCCATCGACACCATCGGCTACCGGGGGATGCACTCCTACGAGGTGGCCTTCGAGGACTGGTACGTCCCCCACGACTGTCTCGTGGGCGGCGACGACGGCCTGGGCCGGGGCTTCTACTACCAGATGGAGGGTTTCGAGAACGGCCGCCTGCAGACGGCGGCAAGGGCCGTCGGGCTCATGCAGTCCGCCTTCGAGGCGGCGCTCGACTACGCCCGGGAACGCAAGGTCTTCGGCCAGCCGATCTTCGGGTACCAGCTGACCCGGGCCAAGCTGGCCCGGATGGCGGCCATGATCTGCGGCGGCCGGCAGTTCGCCTACGAGGTGGCCCGGCTCATGGCCAAGGGCGAGGGGGCGCTGGAGGCCTCGATGGTCAAGGCCTACGTGTGCCGGGCCGCCGAGTGGGTGACCCGGGAGGCGCTCCAGATCCACGGCGGGATGGGCTACGCCGAGGAGTTCCCCGTCTCCCGCTACTTCGTCGACGCCCGGGTGCTGTCCATCTTCGAGGGAGCCGACGAGACGCTCTGCCTGCGGGTCATCGCCCGCCGGCTGGCGGAGGGAGCGGCCAAGTGAACGTCGATCTCACCGACCTGCGCCACAAGGCGAAGGACGCGCTCTTCGTCGGCGTCACCTTCGCCCACAAGCAGCTCTACACCCGCAGTGGGGGCCGCATCGCGGGAAGCGTCGGCCCCACGAAGTTCCTGATCCTCACCAGCACCGGCCGCAAGAGCGGCCAGCCCCGGGAGACGATGCTCAACTACGGCGTCGACGGGGAGAACCTCGTCCTCGTCGCCTCCTTCGGCGGTGACGCCCGCCATCCCCAGTGGTACCGGAACCTGGAGGCCGATCCAGAGGTCAGCGTCCGGATCGGGACGGAGACCCGGCGCATGAAGGCCCACACGGCCACCCCGGAGGAGAAGCCCCGCCTGTGGTCCCTCATGACCGAGGGCGCCGGCAGCCAGAGGGGCTACAAGGGCTACAGCCATTACCAGCACTGGACGGAGCGCGAGATCCCCGTCATCGTCCTCAGCCCCGCCTGACGATGGGCGGCGTCAACCCCTGGTGGGACCCGCCGGGGGACGTGCAGGTCGACGCCTGGTTCGACGTGTGGACGATGGATGACGGGTCCCCGGCGTCCCACCTCGGCCAGCGTGACCCCGACCTCCCGCTGGCCACGGTCAAGGAGTCCTTGGAAGCGGGCCTGCAGGCCGGCGGGATGCTCCGGCGCTAACCCTCCTGCTTCGGGCTGCGGGTCATGCCCGCCCGGGTGCCGCGGCTGACGAACTTGGTGGCCATCTTGCGCGACGCCTCGTCGATCATCTCGTCGCCGAACATGACCGCACCGAGACGCTGGTCCTCGGTGGCGGCCTGGTAGGCGTCGAGGATGTCGTAGGCGAGGTCGAACTGCTCCTGGGTGGGGCTGTAGACCTCGTTGCACAGCCGGACCTGGTCCGGGTGCAGGGCCCACTTCCCGTCGTAGCCGAGGGTCTTGGTCCGCACGGCGAAGTCCCGGAACCCCTCGGGGTCGCGGATCTTGAGGAAGGGACCGTCGATGACCTGGAGGCCGTTGGCCCGTCCGGCCATGAGGATCTTGGAGAACACGTAGTGGAAGTGGTCGCCGGGGTACTCGGGGATCTGGACCCCGCCGGTGAGGACGGGCATCTCCATGGAGGCGGCGAAGTCGGCCGGGCCGAAGATGATCGTCTCCATGCGGGGGGAGGCGGCGCAGATCTCCTCCACGTTGATGAGGCCCCGGGTGGTCTCGATCTGGGCCTCGATGCCGACGCGGCTCTGGCGGCCGGTGGTGATCTCGATCTGGGTGAGGAGCAGGTCGAGGGCCTTGACCTCGGCGGCGGTCTGGACCTTGGGCAGCATGATCTCGTCCAGGCGCTCGGAGGCGTTCTCCACCACGTGGATCACATCCCGGTAGGTCCACCTGGTGTCCCAGGAGTTGACCCGGACGCAGAGGACGGCCTCGCCCCAGTCGTTCTCGTTGATGGCCTTGACGGCGTTGTCCCGGGCCGCCTCCTTCTCCAGAGGGGCGACCGAGTCCTCGAGGTCGATGAAGACCATGTCCGCGCCGAGCGTGGGCGCCTTGGCCAGCATCTTGGCCGACGACCCGGGGACCGACAGGCAGGACCGGCGGGGCAGGGAGCGACTGCGTTCGGACATGCGTTCCACGGTACCTCCGGGGGTCGGGCTGTCCCCGAAAGCACCCGGGGGTCGGGGTGTCCCCGAAAGCACTAGCGTCGGGGCGTGCTCCAGAACTTGGACGAGGGCGTGTGGGCCTGGATCCAGCCGGGGGGAGGGTCGGGGATCTCCAACGCCGGCGTGGTGGCCGACGAGGACGGCCTGACGGTGATCGACTCACTCATGGTCCGGTCGCAGTGGGAACCCTTCGCCGCCGCCGTGGCCCGGCTGGGCTCGCCGGTGCGGCGCCTGGTCCTGACCCACGCCCACGTCGACCACGTGGGCGGCAGCCGCGCCTTCCCCATGGCCGCCGTCTACGGCTCGCCGGCCACCAGCGCCCTGCTCGACCAGCCGATGATGGTCGATGCCTACAAGGCGTTCATGCCCGCCTTCGCCGGCGAGTTCGACGAGCTGGCCGAGACCGGAACCCGCAAGATCACCCACGAGGTCTACGACGCCGCCGTCCTCACGCCCCGCATCGAGCTGCTGCCGGCGTCGGGTCACACCGCCGGCGACCTCATGGTCCTGGTGGCCGAGGCGGACGTTCTCTTCGCCGGTGACCTGTGCTTCTTCGGGGTGACGCCCCTCGCCTTCCAGGGCGACCCGGCGGTGTGGGCCGAGATACTCACCACCGTCCCCGACCTGGCCGAGCGGATCGTGCCCGGGCACGGCCCCGTCGGCGGTGCCGCCGAGGTGGAGTCGCTGCGGGAGTACCTGCAGGCCTGCGTGGCCGGCAAGGTCGGGCCCGGCCCGTGGGACACCTGGATCGAGCGGGACCGGGACGAGATCAACATCGAGCGCGCCGCTATGCTGGCGGCGGGCGAGCCGCCGACTGCCATGCCGCAGTCGATGCTGCGGGCGCTGGGGATGGGGTAGGGAGCAGCACCGGTCCACCACCTGGGGCTCCCCGCCTCTTAGCGTGACAGGTGATTCGACCCGTTACCGATGTGGGGAGGGGACGTGGGACGTCGCACCGCGCAGAGGCTGGCGAGCAACGTGCTGCTCGCGCTGGGATCGCTGGCCATGGTGCTCGGGCTGGTGGCCGGCGCGGCCGGGGCCATCGACTCGGGGGATTACCAGGACCGGAACTTCTCCGTGGACGGGGGCCGGCGGTACGACGGAAAGGACGACCGGACGGTCTTCGCCTTCCGGGTCACCGGTGACGGGCCGGCCGAGTACTTCCTCATCAACGCCTGCGAGACGGGGGCGCGGTTGCTACGCGCCTTCGGGCCCGACGACCAGCAGCCGGTGGGGCCCGGCCCCGACCAGTCGACCGGTCACGAGAGCCTGAAGTTCGAGCCCGGGAACCTGGGGACCTACACCGTCATCTACCGCGGCGACATCGACGGGGCCGAGTTCATCATCAAGAACGGCGACGGCCACCGCCACCACCACGTGGGGACCGGGTGCCCGTCGAGCACGGAGGTCACCACCTCGACCCGGGAACGCCGCGCCTCGACGACGACCGAGAAGAAGTCGACGACCACGACCACCGACAAGAAGACGACGACGTCGACCGGGCCGACGACGACGACGATGGAGCCGACGACGACGACGATGGAGCCGACGACGACGACGGACAGCTCGGCCACGTCGGTGACGCTCGCCGCCCTGCCCGACCCCGGGCCCCCGCAGAGGCCGGATCGCGGGTCAGGGCCGGTCCCGGCCGGGCTGTTGTTCGCCGGCCTGCCCCTGGCCCTGAGTGGCGTGGCCGTCCGCTTCGGCGATCCCGACGAGCGCGACTAGAAGGGCGGCGTTCCTCACCACCGACCGTTCGTTGGGCGGGAACGCCACGAGGCCCGCCGGCGTCAGCCGAGGTGCCGGCGCAGGAACTCCAGGGTGCGGACCCAGGCCTGGCGGGCGGCGGTCTCGTCGTGGGCTTCGGGACGGGTGTCGTTGAAGAAGCCGTGGTGGGCGCCGTCGTAGACGAACATCTCCACCTCGACCCCCACGTCCTTCAGCTGGGCCTCGAGGGCGGCCACGTGCTCGGGGGAGGCGAAACCGTCGTTCTCGGCGTAGTGGCCCTGGACGGCGGCGCCCAGGCGTGACCAGTCCGGTTGGGCGGCGTCCCAGGGGATGACGCCGTAGAAGGGGACGGCAGCCCGCACCAGGTCGGGCCGCAAGGTGGCCAGCCACAGGGCGAGCCCGCCGCCCATGCAGAAGCCGACCACGCCCACTCCCTGGCCCCGCACCGCCTCGTGGCCGGCCAGGTGGTCGACCGCCCCGGCCATGTCCCGGGCCGCCCGCTCGAGGTTCATGCCCATCATGAGCCTGCCCGCCTCGTCGGGCTCGGTGGTGGTGGCCCCGTGGTACAGGTCGGGAGCCAGGGCGGTGAACCCCTCGGCCGCGAACCGGTCGCACAGGTCCTTGATGTGGTCCACCAGGCCCCACCACTCCTGGATCACGATCAGACCGGGTCCGGCGCCGGCCTCGGGGGTGGCCAGGTAGCCCACCACCGTCGTCCCGTTGCTCGGAAATTCCACCATCGTGCCCATGTCGCCCATCTCTACCCACCGGCCTTGGAGTTTCATGACCGGCGGTTGATTCTGTCTCTGACTAGTCACTAAGAGGATGCATGCACCCGCAGCCGTACTCGAACGAGGTTGACCTGCTGGCCGCTGCCGCCGGCGGCGACGCGGCTGCGGTCCGGGCCCTGCTCGACACGGTGGGTCCCAGCGTCTACGGCTTCGTCTTCGCCCGGGTGGGCGGCGACGAGGCGGCGGCCGAGGACCTGGTGCAGGAGACCCTGGTCGAGGCCATCCGGTCCTCGCACACCTTCCGGGGCGACGCCGCCCTGCGCACCTGGGTGTGCGCCATCGCCCGCCGGCGACTGGCCCGCCACTACGAGGTGGAGCGCCGCCAGGCCGTGGCCGAGAGCGGCCTGACGCTGCTGGGCGCCGTGCCCTGGGACGGCACCGAGGGCGACCTGGAACGCCGGGACGAGATCGTCCGGGCCCTGGGGCGCCTCCCCGTCCTCCACCGCCAGGTGCTCGTCCGCAAGTACCTCGACGACTGGTCGGTCGCCGACATCGCCGCCGAGCTGGGGCGGACGGCGGTGCAGATCCAGTCCCTGCTGCAGCGGGCCCGCGACGGCCTGCGCCGCGAGCTGGAGGAGGGCGAGGATGGCTGAGGACCTCGACCTCGCCGGCCTCGACGCCCCCCGGCCCCTGCCGCCCGCCCTGCGGGAGCGCCTGGAGCTGGCCCTGCTGGCGGCCGCCGGCGTCCCGGCCC
>JBOGFE010000191.1:0-15173 GCA_050741935.1 Acidimicrobiia bacterium
GGACGGGTCGCGCATGATGGTGTTGGCCGTGAACGAGCGCCGCTCCCCGGCGGAGAGGACGAAGGGCCACTCCCGCTCCCCCACCGAAGGGTCCTCGCCGCCCAGGGCCACCAGCTCGTCGAGCAGCTCGGGGATGGTCAGGTGCACGAGGCCGTCGGAGGTCTTGAGCCGCCGCCAGGACTCGTCGTAGCTGTCGTCGGTGATGACCACCCCCGAGGCGCCGGCCAGGATGGCGTCGAAGAGCTTCTCGCCGGCCATGAGGCCCTCGCCGTCGAAGCCGGCCCGGCGCACGCCGGCGGGATTGGCCTGGGCGCAGCGGTGGGCCGCCCCCCACAGGACGGCGGCGGCGGCCGCCCCCTCGGGGTTGGGGGTGCCGGCGAACTGCTCGACCAGGGTGGCGCCCAGCGTCCGGTAGAGGACGACGGGGGCCAGGCCACCCAGCTTGGGGTTGGCGGCCACGGCGGCGAAGAAGGTGGCGGCGAAGGCGGCCCGGCCGATGGCCGCCGCGTCCCGCAGGGGGGCCAGGTCCTCGTCGGTGAGGGCACCCAGGGCCTCCACCAGACGGGCGTGGATCTCCGGTTCCGGCAGCGGCCCGTCGGGAGGTGTGAGCACCGGCCGGCGCAGGTGGAAGACGTTGCGGGGGAACTCGAAGTTGAAGAACGTCGCCTCCCACTTCTCGTACTGGGTCGGGGCGGGGAGGACGTAGTGGGCCAGGCGGGCGGTCTCGGTCATGGCCACGTCGATGACCACCACCAGGTCGAGGGCGGCCAGGGCCTGGCGCATGCGGGGGGAGTCGGCCAGCGAGTGGGCCGGGTTGGCGCTCTCCACCAGCATGGCCCGGTACCGGGCGGGGTGGTCGGTGAGGATCTCCTCGCTGATGACGTTGCAGGGCACGAGGCCCGAGATGAGGGGCGCGCCCACCACCGGGCTGCGCCGCCCGTCGACCTTGCCGCCCCTCGTGATGTCCACCAGGGAGGACGGCGAGTACTGGGCGCCGGGGCGCCCGAAGTTGCCCGTCGTCAGCCACACCAGCTTCTCCAGCCAGCTGACCAGGGTGGAGTGGCGGTTCATCTGCACGCCCAGGTCCTCGAAGAAGGACACGCCCCCGGTGGCGGCGGCGATGCGCCGGGCGGTGCGGCGCACCAGGTCCTCGTCGACGCCGCTGCGGGCGCAGTAGGCGGCGACGGGCAGCTCGGCCAGGGCATCGAGGGTGGCGTCGACGTCGGTGGCGTGGGCGGCCAGCCACGCCCGGTCGACGAGGTCCTCCTGCACGAGCACACCGGCCAGGGCGGCCAGTAGCCAGGCGTCGGTGCCGGGACGGACCTGGAGGTGGATGTCGGCCAGCTCGGCGGTCTCCGTGCGCCGGGGGTCGATGACGACCAGGCAGCGGTCGGGGTCCCGGGCGATCTCCTTCAGGGTGGTGCGGGCCCGGGGGATGCTGTGGCTCTGCCAGGGGTTCTTGCCCACGAACACCCCCACCTCGCAGTGCTCGAAGTCGGCCCGGACCATGGTGCCGAGCATGAGGTGGTTGACCCAGAACTCGCCCGTCTTCTCCTGGGCCAGGGCGCTGGAGCGGAACCGGGCGCCCAGGGCCCGCAGGGTGGCGGGGCTGTGGGCGCCGCCCAGGTGGTTCCCCTGCCCGCCGCCGCCGTAGTAGAAGATCGACTCGCCGCCGTGGGTGTCCCGCACCGCGGCCAGCTTCTCGGCCACCTCGGCGATGGCGGTGTCCCAGTCGATCTCCTCGAAGGTGCCGTCGTCCCGGCGCCGCAGCGGGCACAGCACCCGTCCGGCCCGCCCGTTCTGGTAGTGGTCGAGGCGCAGCGCCTTCTCGCACGTGTAGCCCTTGGAGGCGGGGTGGGCCTTGTCGCCCCGGATGCGCTCGAACCGGCGGCCGTCGTCGCCGCCCAGGCGCACCTCGATGCCGCAGTTGCACTCGCAGAGGATGCAGGCGGTGGCCTGCCACTCCCCGGTGGGGACGCTCTCCCCGTTCACCTCGCCGGTGGTCACGGTCACGGCTGGTCACGCCTCCTGGTGATCTGGTGCACGAGTTCGACGGCCCGGCCCAGGGTGGCCAGGCGCTCGTCGAGGGTGTCGCCCGCCGGGTAGAGGCGGGCGGTGGTGACGCCGGCGTCCCGCCAGGCCCGGAGCCGGTCGGCCACCATCGACTCGGTGCCGATGAGGGTGGTGGCCAGCACCATCTCGTCGGGGACGAGGGCGGCGGCCTCCTCCCGCCGGCCGGCCGTCCACAGCTGCTGGACCTCCTCGGCCACCCCGGCGAAGCCCTGGCGGGCGTAGGCGTCGTTGTAGAAGTTGGCCGTGGCCGACCCCATCCCGCCCAGGGTGAAGGCCAGGCCGGCCTTGCGGGGCTGGGCCATGGCGGGCACGTCGTCGCCGAAGGCGACCTCGGCCCCCTGGCAGATGTCGACGTCGGCCAGTGTCCGCCCGGCCCGGGCGGCACCGGCGGCGATCGGCTCCAGGGAGGCGCCGGCAGCCTCGGGCACGAAGGCCGTGCCCAGCCAGCCGTCCGCCACCTCGCCGGTCAGCTCCAGCATCTTGGGGGAGAGGGCGGCGATGTAGACGGGGATGGCCGGGTTGGGGGGCTGGGCCAGGCGCAGCGCCTTGCCGTCGCCGCCGGGCAGGGGCAGGCGCAGGTGGCGGCCCTCGTAGGTCAGCTTGTCGCCGGCGAAGAGGCGGCGGATGACCTCGATGGTCTCCCGCATGCGGCCCAGGGGATGGGCGAAGGGCGTCCCGTGCAACCCCTCCATGACCTGGGGACCGGAGACGCCCAACCCGAGGAGGAACCGGTTGCCGGAGAGGCGGGCCAGGGTGAGGGCGGTCATGGCGGTGAGGGCGGCGCTGCGGGCACCGACCTGGAGGATGCCGGACCCGAGCAGGATCCGCTCGGTGCGGGCGGCCAGGTAGCCGAGGGGCCCGACGGCGTCACAGCCCCAGGCCTCGGCCACCCAGCAGACGTCGACGCCGAAGCGCTCGGCCTCGACCACGTAGTCGACCAGCCCGGGCCAGGGGCCGGCTTCGGCCGAGAGCATGACGGCGGTGCGCATCGTGGGGGTCCGGGGTCCCGGTTCCGTCCGTCCGCCGGCCTAGGGGTGGGCCGCTTCGGCCAGCCCCTTGATGCCCTCCAGGGTGGCCAGCATGTTCTGGCGCCATTCGCCGAGGCGCCGTTCGATGATCGCCTCCTCCTTGTCGGGCATCTGCTCGATGATCATCGTGACCCCCGACGGGCCCGGGCCCATCTGGGCCCACTGGCGCAGCCGGGTGCCGCCGGCTGCGTCGGGCTCGAGCTCGAAGCGCCACAAGGCCGAGGGGCGGTCGGGGTCGCCCACCGCCCAGGCGAAGGTCCGTCCCGGGTCGCATTCGACCACCGTCGAGGTCGTCTCCCACTCCCCCCGGGCCGGATGCTGGTTGCGGCCCCGGAACCGGGCGCCCGTCGCCGCCGTGGCCACCCCGTCGAGCCAGACCGTCTCCTGGAGCTCGGCGGAGAACTGCGTCGGGGTGGCGATGTCGGCCACCATCGGCCACACCTGCTCCGGCGTCGCCTCGACGTGGACCTCGACCTCCATGGTGGGAACCTCGGCGAAGCGCATGGCGGGGCTCCTCCTCGCTCGTCGGCTGCGTGCCTGCGACAGTACCCGAGTCAGTTTAGTCATGCAACTGACTCCTCCGCCCAATCGGCCCCCGAACCGCCCCCAACCCCCGTTGCGCGTTAACGAAAAGCCGCTCCCAGCGGCATTTGGCTAACGCGAAACCGGGGGGTGAGGGCTAACTTCGGTGCGGTCGACGGGGGACGACGGAGGAGGGGGCACGGCATGCACGTGGGCATGGGCACGTTCTTCCAGAATCTCGGGCGGGAGCACACCGACGCCGAGGTGTACCGCCACGGGCTGGATATGGCCGACCTGGCCGAGGGTCTGGGCTTCGACTCCGTGTGGTCGGCCGAGCACCACTTCAGCGACTACCACATGTGCCCGAACGTGGCCCAGTTCCTCACCTGGGTGGCGGCCCGCACCCGGCGGGTGCTGCTCGGGTCCATGGTGGTGGTCCTCCCCTGGCACGACCCGGTGCGGGTGGCGGAGGAGATCTCCGTGCTCGACCACATGTCCGGCGGCCGGGTGCTGCTGGGGCTGGGCCGGGGCCTGGGCCGGGTCGAGTTCAACGGCTTCCGGGCCGAGATGGCCGAGTCCCGCCAGCGCTTCAAGGAGTACTCCGACGCCATCCTCACCGGCCTCGAGACCGGGACCATGGCCTACGACGGGGAGCTGTACCGCCAGCCGCCCGTCGAGCTGCGCCCCGCCCCCTTCGCCTCCTTCCGGGGCCGGGTCTACGCCTCGGCCATCTCCCCGGAGTCGGCCCAGATCATGGCCCGCCTCGGGGTCGGGATCATGGTCATCGCCCAGAAGCCCTGGGAGACGACCGAAGCCGAGGTGGCGTCGTACCGGGAGCTCTTCCGGGAGCTCCATGGCACCGAGGCGCCCAAGCCGCTGCTGGCCACCTGGGTGGCGGTGCACGAGAGCCAGGCCGGCGCCGACGAGATGTTCGAGCGCTACGTCAACGGCTACGCCGCCTCCACCCTGGTCCACTACGAGTTCGCCAACGAGGGGCTCGCCGACATTCCCGGCTACGAGTACTACGGCAGGCTCGCCGGGAGGATCGCCAAGCACGGACCGGAGATGTTCAGCCGCTTCCTGTCCGAGCTGCAGGTGTGGGGCACGCCCGAGGGGGTGGCCGAGCAGCTGGCCGAGAACGTGCACCGGCTCGACGCCGCCGGCGTGATCGGCGTCTTCAGCTACGGCGGCATGCCCCACGACCTGGCCGACGACAACATCAACCTCTTCGCCCGCCGGGTGCTCCCCGTCCTCCAGGGCATCGACACGGGGGTGGAGCTGGGCGCCGCCACCGTGGCCGCCCGGTGACTCGACTGAACATCTGTTCAGTTACGATGGGGTCCCGTTCGGAGTGATCGAGGAGCAGAGCGAGCCATGGCATCGAGGGGTATCCGGGACCGGGTCGCCATCATCGGGATGGGCTGCACCGACTTCGGCGAGCACTGGGAGCGCTCCACCGACGACCTGCTGATCGACGCCGTCACCGCCGCCACCGCCTCGGCCGCCATCCCCCTCGACGACATCGACGCCTTCTGGCTGGGGACGGCGGCGTCGGGGACGTCGGGCCTGACGCTGTCCCGCCCCCTGCGCCTGCGGGGCAAGCCCGTGTCCCGCCTGGAGAACATGTGCGCCACCGGGTCCGAGGCGGTGCGCAACGCCTGCTACGCCGTGGCCAGCGGGGCCTACGACACGGTCATGGCCGTGGGGGTGGAGAAGCTGAAGGACTCCGGCTACTCCGGCCTCACCCGGACCGAGATGCCTTCCGACGGCACCGGCGGCAGCGCGGGCACGACCACGGCGCCGGCCAACTTCAGCCTGCTGGCCCCGGCCTACGCCCGGAAGTACGGCGTCGACCCCGACGAGATGAAGGCGGTCATGAGCCGCATCGCCTGGAAGAACCACGCCAACGGGGCCAGGAACCCCCGGGCCCAGTTCCGCAAGGCGATCGACCAGGACGTGATCTGCTCGGCGCCGCTGGTGGCCGGCCAGCTCGGCGTGTTCGACTGCTCGGGCGTGTCCGTCGGCGCCGCCTCCGCCATCGTGGTCCGGGCCGAGGACGCCGGCCGCTTCACCGACAAGGCCCTGTGGGTGAAGGCCCTGTCGTTCGTGGCCGGCGACGCCACCGGCAACACCGACCCGGCCTACGACTTCACCACCTTCCCCGAGGTGGTCGACTCGGCGGCCGACGCCTACGCCCAGGCCGGGGTCACCGACCCCCGGGCCGAGCTGGCCATGGCCGAGGTCCACGACTGCTTCACCCCCACCGAGCTCGTCCTCATGGAGGACCTCGGCTTCGCCGAGCGGGGCTTCGGCTGGAAGGAGGTGCTGGCCGGCACCTTCGACCTCGACGGCGACCTGCCCGTCAACCCCGACGGCGGCCTCAAGGCCTTCGGGCACCCCATCGGCGCCTCGGGCCTGCGGATGATGTTCGAGTGCTGGCTGCAGCTCCGGGGCGAGGCCCCCGAGGACCGGCGGATCGCCACCGTGGCCCGAGGCAAGAAGCTGGGCCTCACCCACAACCTGGGCGGCCAGCCCGGGGAGTGCGTCTCCTTCGTGTCCATCGTCGGCTCCGAGCCGAGCGCCTAGCTCCAGCGGGAACCCGCACACGGTCCGGCGCCGTCGAGCCCGTCGCCCGCCGGACGCCTACTCCTCGTCTCTGGGCCCGCGGTTCCGGTTCCTGGGGGGTGCTTTCAGGGCGATCGCCAAGCCGACCACCATCACGATGAGGGCCCCCAACAGCAGGGCTGCGGGCGGAATGCCGCCACCGGAATGCTCCATGCGATGCGAGGCTAGCCAAGGAGCCGGCCTGGGAACCTGCTCACACTCGCAGAGCGGCAACCGCCACGATGGGGTGAGCCGGTGGGCTGGCACCAAGGGAGCCGCGGAAGGGGCGGTCGGAGAAGTTGAAGATGCCCCCGTCCTCGGCAACCATCAGGTAGCCGTTCCCGAAGGGGACCATGCCGTTGACCGGGCGGTTGAGCGCAACGCCGCCGAGGGAACCCCGGAAGGCCGTCTCGAAGCTGAAGACGCCGCCGTCGGAGGCGACCAGCCAGTAGCCGGTGCCGTCGGGGTCGGGCACCAGGGACTGGACGGGGGCGTTGAGCCGGATGCCGCCCATGGACCCGAAGAAGCGGGCGTCACCGAAGGAGAAGATGCCTCCGTCCGACGCCACCATGTAGTAGCCGCGGCCCGACGGGGTGACGATGGAATCGAGCACCGGTCCGTTGAGGCGGACTCCCGCCAGGTCACCGAAGTGGGCGGCGTCGCCGAAGGCGAGCACCCGCCCGGTGGTGGTGAAGAGCCAATAGCCCGCTCCGGTGGGTGTGGCGGAGATGGAGGTGACCTCTTCGCCGGCCACTCCGGCGTTGCCCAGCCAGGGGGCGTCACCGTGCGGTGTCACGACCCCGGTGGCGTCGACGATCCAGTAGCCGTTCCCGGAGGGCGTCGGTTCGAGGTCGACGGCGCGGGTCCCGGGGCGGGAGAGGCCGCCGCCGTGGTAGGCGGCGTCGCCGAAGCTGTAGACGGCGCCGTCGGCCGCCACCATCCAGTAGCCGGACTGCCCTTCGACGCCCGGTGGCGGCAGCACTGCCCCGCCCCCACCGGCGACCCGGAACCGCAGGCAGCAGAACGTAGGTGTGATCGTGTTGCCGACCAGGTCCCGAAGGCCGGCGGCCCGCATCAGGTAGGACCGCCCGGCGATCAGCGGCTGGTGGGGATGGAGGGCGGCGGAGCCCGTCGCCGGGTCGTAGCTGAACCCGGCGGGCACCGGCGCTCCCGTGAACCCGTCCAGAAGGGAGAACGCTTCCGATGTCACCGATGCCGGGTCGAGAGGACGGCCGAAACGGATCGTCGGGGCCACCGCGGGATCGGCGCCCCCGGCGCCGTCGGCGGGAACCGTGTCTCGCACCCATACGTGGTCGCCGCCGGGGTCGGGGGTCACGTAGATCGGCGCCTGCTGGGTCAGGGCGTACAGCATCCGGTACTGGTCGACGGCAGCCACGTCGGGACGGCTGTCGCTGTCGACGTCTCCGATGGCCAGGCCCTTGAGCGGGTAGGCCTGCGACCCATGGAGCGGATACTCCCCGATCATGGAGGACTGCCCGTTGCTCCAGGCGGAAACGACCAGCTTGCCGGTGGGTTGATGGAGAACCAGAACTTCGAGGTGCCCATCGGCATCCATGTCGGCCATCTCGATGGCGCTCGGCCAGTAGCCCTCTCCATGGGTCCACCCCGCCACCCCCGAGAACCGGCCGGCGCCGTCCTGGGCCAGGACGTCCACCACCGGGCCGTGGGCGACGACGATGTCGGGGCGACCGTCCCGGGTGAAGTCACCTACGGCGACGGGGGGAGAATGGTCGGGTACGGCGAGGGCGCTGCGGGAGAACGTCACGTCCGACCGCCCGTAGTAGACGGCGCCTTCGGTGCAGTCCTCCGGGCATTCCCAGAGCACCACATCGGCCCGGTCGTCGAGGTTCACGTCGGCAACCTCGATCTCAGGGGTCCACGCATTGGTGATGGTGGAGAGGTCGAAGACGCCATCGGCGCGGTTGCGCAGCAGCCGCACGCCGGTCGATCCCGTACCGATGACCAGATCCGGCCTTCTGTCGCCGTCGACGTCTCCGATCTCGACGTGGCTCGCGCCAACGAGGGGGATCAGGACGGCTGGGAGGAGTCCACCGCCACTCTGGTGGTGGATCTCCACACCGGCGTTGGTGGCCACGACGGCGTCGAGGTCGCCATCGAGGTCGACGTCACCGAGGGCGACACCCAGACCGGACGGCCCACGCGCACCGATCACGACCTCCGTCACGGGCCCGAGGCGGGTCAGGTGCTGCGGGTAGATCAGGAGTCGACCGTGCTCGGAGTTCCCAAAATGGGTCGTCACCACGATGTCGTTGGCCCCATCCCCGGTCAGGTCCCCGATGGCGACGGACTCCGGATAGCCCGCCAAACCGTGCGACTCACCGCCCAGGAATCCGAAGCCCGGCGCGTCGGGATCCCCGGTCGGGTTGACCCGCACCTGGTAGGGACCGGGGCTGGCGGTGGCCAGCAGGTTGCTCACCCGGAGGTAGTAGCGGCCGGGACCCATGCCCTGGACGATCGTCTCAGCACCACCGGAGATGGCCGTGTCCGCCTTGTCCATGAAGCGCAACCCGGGTCCGTAGAGCTCGAGCACCGCATCCATCCGGCGGGCGCCGCCCCCCGCCGGTGGAATGACCGAGAACTCGAGCCAGCGGGCGTTCGGCACGTCGACGGCGAACCAGTCCACGTCTCCCTCAGGGGAGATGCTGGCGGTGGCGGGCGAGTCCATCCCGACCGGCGTGGCCCGGTCCGGGGTGTTGTCCGGTTCGCGCCCGGCAGCGGAGGCATCGACGCGGGGCTCGGGTGCGGGCCCGCCGACAGCGGCAAGGGCGTCGACGATGCCGGAGCCGAAGTAGTCGTCGATGCCGAGCGGCCCGGCGTCACGGGCGGTCCGGCGGATGCGGTCGATGGTGGCGGAGGCGTCCTCGTCGGGGAACCGGGCCCGGGCGAGCATGGCGACGCCGGCCACGACGGGGGCGGCGAAGGACGTGCCCTCGACCCGCTTGTAGGGCCCGTCGCGGGTCCCGGTGACGATGTCGACCCCCGGGGCGGCCACGTCGATGGTCGGCCCGTAGTTGGAGAACCAGGCCAGGTTGCCGTTGCGGTCGGTGGCCGACACGGCGATGACCCCCTCGAGGGCGGCGGGGAAGTTGGGCACGGGCGACCCGGAGTTGCCGGCGGCGGAGACCAGGATCGCACCGGCCCGGCGGGCGTAGTCGACGGCGGCGGCGAGGGTCTCGCCCGGCTGGCTCCCCCCGAAGGAGAGGTTGATGACGTCGGCACCGTGGTCGGCCGCCCAGGTGATCCCGGCGGCGATGGCGGCGTCCGTTCCCACGCCCTTGTCGTTGAGCACCTTGACGGGGAGCACCTTGCCTTGCCAGGCGACCCCGGCGATGCCGCTGCGGTTGTTCGTGGTGGCGGCGGCGATGGTGGCCACCTGGGTGCCGTGGCCGAAGTCGTCGATGGGCTGGTCATCGTCGTTGACGAAGTCCCAGCCAGGCAGAAGGCGTCCGTGGAGGTCGGGGTGCTCGAGGTCGACCCCACTGTCGACGACGGCGAGGACGAGATCGTCCGACCCGGTCGTGATGTCCCAGGCCTCCGGCAGGCGGATGGGATCGAAGTACGTGGACTGGGCCGAGGACCAGTAGAGGTCGTCGGGAACGACCGAGGCCCGGCGGGTGTGGTTGCGCTCCACCGCCGCCACTCGGGGGTCGGCGGCCAGGGCGGCCTGGACGGCGTCTGGGTCGCCCTCGGTGGAGACGACGACGAAGCCGGTGCCCGGCACGCTCACCTCAATGCGGGCGCCGTGCTCGGCGACCACCGCTCGCTGGACAGGCTCGGGCAGCGACGGCCGGAAGCGGACGAGCAGCGCCGGCTCGCCGGCCGGCACCGGTGTCCCGCTCGCCAAGGCCGGCGCCAGCGACAACACCGGCCCGGCCGGCGGTCCGGCGGCGGCGACGCCGATCACCAGCGCGACGATCAGAGAGCGAAGCTGCACAAGGGTCCCCATTGGCCGCTGCTCGGGGGGAAGCGGCCACCATAGGATTCGACCCTCGACCGGCCCGATCCCCCCGCGCGTCCCGCTCCGGCACCCTTGTCGCCAAAGTGCCGTTCAACCTCAATGTCCGTCTCTCCTGACGCCGACTCCGTGAACGCACACGAGCTCCGCACGGTGGTCTCGTTGAGCGACTACCCGGATCTGCGCGAGCCGGCTCGCGGCCTACTGGAGGAGTACCTGCGGCTCCCCGACATCTGGCAGGACCACGGCGGGGTGCCGGAGCGGCTCCCGGAGCGCTTCGAGCGGGAGATCGAGGCCTTCCCCGGCCCCGCCGCGCCGCCGGCGGGCGACGTCGTCATCGGTCTCGGCCCGGGCGGGGACGCCGTCGCCGCCGGCCACATCGTGGGCTCCGAGACGGGGACGTGCGAGCTCAAGCGGGTCTACGTCCGCCCGGCCGGCCGGCGCCAGGGGGCGGGGACCCAGCTGGCCCGGGCGATGATCGAGCGGGCCCGCTCGCTCGGCTACCGCCGGGCCGTCCTCGACGTCATGCCCAGCCGGACGGGCGCGGTGGCGCTCTGGCATCTCCTCGGCTTCCGGGACTGCGCCCCCTACCGCACCTACTCCTTCCCCATGACCGCCATGGCGCTGGACCTCGACCCCGGCCCGGAGTAAGGGTGAAACCAGGCGGCCCCGGCGAGGAATGTCACCCCTCTTCCCTCCCGCGGGGGAGGATGGGGGCAGATGTCTCTACAAACCTTGATGAGATGGACGACGGTCACCGGCTGACGGTCGGGGTGCCGCGGGAGACGTTCCCGGGTGAGACGCGCGTGGCGCTCACTCCCGCGGTGATCCCCAACCTCACCAAGGCGGGCATCGACGTGGTGGTCGAGGTCGGCGCCGGGGAGGCGGCCGGGTTCACCGATGCCGCTTACGAGGCCAAGGGCGCGACGGTCGTCCGCTACCGCAACGAGGCCTTCGCCGTCGACGTCCTCCCCCGGGTACGGGCCCTGTCCCCCGATCTGGAGGCGGCCAAGCAGGACCTCGAGCGCCTCCGCCCCGGACAGGTGGTGATCGGCTTCTGCGACCCGCTCTCCCATCCCGCCGCCGTCGAGGCCCTCGCCGCCCGCAACGTCACGCTGTTCGCTCTGGATCTCCTCCCGCGGATCACCCGGGCCCAGAGCATGGACGTCCTCTCCTCCCAAGCCACCGTGGCCGGCTACAAGGCCGTCGTCCTGGCCGCCGGCGCCCTCCCCAAGATGTTCCCCATGCTCACCACGGCCGCCGGAACCGTGCCGCCGGCCCGGGTCTTCGTGGTGGGAGCGGGGGTGGCGGGACTCCAGGCCATCGCCACGGCCAAGCGCCTGGGGGCGGTGGTCGAGGCCTACGACGTCCGGCCCGACGTCAAGGAACAGGTCCAGAGCGTGGGCGCCAAGTTCGTGGAGCTGGAGCTGGAGGCGGGTGACTCGCAGGACCAGGGCGGCTACGCCAAAGCGATGGACGAGGACTTCTACCGCCGCCAGCAGGAGATGATGGCCCGGGTGGTGGCCGTCAACGACGTGGTCATCACCACAGCCTCCATCCCCGGGCGCCCGGCACCGCGGCTCATCACCGCCGGCATGGTGGCGGGCATGCAGCCCGGATCGGTGATCGTCGATCTGGCCGCCGAACGGGGCGGGAACTGCGAGCTGACCCGGCGCGACGAGGTGGTGACCGAGCACGGCGTCACCATCTTCGGTCCCACCAACCTGCCGGCCACCGCCCCCTACCAGGCCAGCTCGATGTACGCCAAGAACATGACCGCCTTCCTGCTGCATGTGGCGAAGGAAGGCGCAGTGACGGTCGACCCCGACGACGCCATCTCCGGCCCCACCCTCCTCTCGACCAAGGGAGAGGTGGTGCATCCGCTGGTGCGGCAAGCGCTCGGACTGGAGGTGGAGGGCGGATGAAATCTGACCTCACCACGGCCATCTACGTCTTCGTGCTGGCCACCTTCGTGGGCCTCGAGGTGATCCGGCGGGTCTCCCCGCTGCTGCACACCCCGCTCATGTCGCTGACCAACGCCATCGCCGGCATCTCGCTGGTCGGCTCCATCGTGATCGCGGGGTCGGACACGGGCACGCTCAGCACCGTCCTGGGGACGATCGCAGTGACCGCGTCGACCGCCAACGTGGTGGGCGGGTTCGTCATCACCGACCGGATGCTCAAGATGTTCAAGCGGCGGGAGCCGGGCGCATGAACGTCGAAGACCTGGTCGAAGCCAGCTACATCGCCGCCGCCGTCCTCTTCGTCCTCGCCCTCAAGTGGCTGTCCCACCCGACCACCGCCCGGCGGGGGGTGAAGGCGGGCGAGATCGGCATGCTCCTCGCCGTCGTGGGCACGCTGCTCAAGACCGAGGTCGTCAGCTACGAGTGGATCCTGATCGCCTTCGTGGCCGGGACGGCCATCGGTGTGCCGCTGGCGGTGTTGATGCCGATGACCGCCGTCCCCCAGCGGACGGCCCTGTCCCACGCCTTCGGGGCGCTGGCGGCGGCCCTGGTGGGCACTTCGGAGTACTACCTGCACAAGGAGGATCTGTCGGCCTTCATCATGGGGGCGCTGGCCTTCGAGGTGCTGCTCGGCTTCCTGACCTTCACCGGCAGCCTCATGGCCTTCGGCAAGCTCCAGGGCATCCTGCCCGGCCGGCCGATCGTCTACCGGGGCCAGAACGCCGTGAATCTCGCGCTGTTCGCCACCGCCGTCCTGCTGGCCGTCGCCCTCGTCGTCGATCCCGGCCGCACCGCCCTGTTCCCGGTGTTCGCCGGCCTGTCGCTGCTCTTCGGGGTGCTGCTCATCATCCCCATCGGCGGCGCCGACATGCCCACGGTGATCTCGCTGCTCAACTCCTACGCCGGCCTGTCGGCGGCCGCCATGGGCGTGGCCCTCGACAACAACCTGCTCATCATCGCCGGCGCCCTCGACGGCTCCTCCGGCTTCATCCTGTCCGTCATCATGTGCCGGGCCATGAACCGCTCCTTCACCAACGTGCTCTTCGGTGGGTTCGGCCAGGTCAAGGTCGCCGAAGGCCAGGTCGAGGAACGGCCGGTCCGCAGCGCCAGCCCGGAGGAGGCGGCCTCGATCCTGGAGTCGTCCTCCTCGGTGATCATCGTCCCCGGCTACGGGATGGCGGTGGCCCAGGCGCAGCACAAGGTCCGGGAGCTGTACGACGGCCTCACCCGCCGGGGTGTCGACGTGCGCTTCGCCATCCATCCCGTCGCCGGCCGCATGCCCGGGCACATGAACGTCCTCCTGGCCGAAGCCGACATCCCCTACGACCGGATGCTGGACCTCGACGAGATCAACTCCGATTTCCCCCGGACGGACGTGGCCCTCATCATCGGCGCCAACGACGTCACCAACCCGGCGGCCCGCACCGACCCGGCCAGCCCCATCTACGGGATGCCCATCCTCGACGTGGACAAGGCGACCAGCGTCATGGTGATCAAGCGGGGCATGGCCCCAGGGTTCGCCGGCGTCGAGAACGAGCTGTACTTCATGGAGAAGACCCTGATGCTCTTCGGCGACGCCAAGGCGTTCGTCGGCTCGCTGACCAAGGAGCTCTCCGGAGCCCCGGCCGGCTCGGCCCACTAAGGAGCGAACGGTGACCTACGACGACGGCTTGGCCGACTACCCCGGGACGGGAGCTGCGCCCCCGGCCGCTCCCCACCCGGCACCCGACCGCAACCTGGGGCTCGACCTCGTCCGGGCGACCGAAGCCGCCGCCCTGGCCGCGGCGCGCCTGATGGGCCGGGGCGACCAGCAGACGGCGGAGGAGGCGGCCATCACGGGGATGCGCCTCATGATGGAGAGCCTCCCGATGGACGGCCTCGTCGTCATCGGCGAAGGCGAGAAGGGCCGGGCCTCGAGGCTCTACCACGGCGAGCTGCTCGGCGAGGGCCATGGGCCGGCCGTGGACGTCGCCATCGACGCCATCGACGGCCGGAAGCTGGCGGCCAAGGGTCTCAACGGAGCGCTCGCCGCCGCCGCCCTCGCCGACCGGGGCTCGATCTTCGATCCGGGCCCGTGCCGCTTCGTGGAGAAGATCGCCGTGGGCGAGCAGGCGGCCGGCGTGATCGACATCTCCGTCCCGGTGGCCGAGAACCTGCGGCGCATCGCCGACGCCAAGCGCAGCCCGATCTCCGACCTGACCGTCGTCATCCTCGACCGGCCCCGCAACGAGCCGATCATCGACGAGGTGCGGGAGGTGGGCGCCCGGGTCAAGTTCATCTTCGCCGGTGAGGTGGGCTGTGCCATCAGCGCCGCCCGCTCCCGGACGAGCATCGATGTCCTGCTCGGCATCGGCGGCACCGCCGAAGCGGTGGTGGCCGCCTGTGCCCTGAAGTGCCTGGGTGGGGCCCTCCAGGCCCGCCTGGCCCCCCAGAACGACAGCGAGCGGGAGGAGGCGATCGCCGCCGGCTACGACCTGGGCCGCGTGATGACCACCGACGACCTGGTGTCCGGGGCCAACGTGTTCTTCGCCGCCACCGGCATCACCGACGGCGACCTCCTGGCCGGCGTGCGCTACGACGGCGACACGACCCTCACCGAGTCGATCGTCATGGGCTCCCGGTCGGGCACGGTGCGGATGATCGCCGGCGAGCACCGACGGGAGAAGCTGATGCGGTACTCGTCGATCGAGTACTAGCGAAGGGGCTCGTGGCCGAAGGCCGACCGAAGGCGCGCGCAGTGGTGCCGGTGTGAGCGGCACCGCGGCACACACCTCCTGATTTCGGGCCATTCGCCTCTCAGGGTGGAACCAGGGTTCTTCCCGATACCGCCGGCTGCCGACCAGCCTCATGATGAGCACCATGAACCCTGATGTCCCTGTTCTGGAGGAGATCGACCCCGAAGCCCTCCCGGCGCGGCGGCGCCGGCGCCGGCGCGCCCTGATTGGCCTGGCGGTCGCCGGCGCGCTCGTGGCCGGTGGCGTGGCC